>CALWVX010000006.1 GCA_944385065.1 uncultured Oscillospiraceae bacterium
GTGGTCATAACGAGCACGACTGGAAATCGTGTAGCCGCTGAAACGGCTCGAGGGTTCGAATCCCTCCTACTCCGCCACGTCGGAGCAAGCTATGTATCGCTTGCTCCGACTTTTTTAAAAGTCAGAGCGCGCTCACGCCGCTGCTCCTCCTTTCCAAATCGCAACCGCCTACGCTGGGTTGCGATTTGGGTCCGCCGCTTCGCGGCGGTTTATCTGAGCATAAGGAAATATCGATTTTAACCGCCCAGTCCCAAACGAAAGGATGTCCTTTCGTTTGGGACTCCGGCCGCCCAGAGGGCGGCTGTTTGCGTTAAAGCGCTTTGCTGCTGGCTTCGAGTTTCTTTCTCCGCATAATTTTTGCCGCCGGACTTGCGGGGAGAGAGAGGATATACTATAATGAGGACAGGCGTAACATTCCGCCTGTGATTTTTGAAAAGCGAGGTGCGGTCAAATATGAAATTTTATCGCTGTGACCACTGCGGCAACATTGTCACCTTTGTGCACTCTGCGGGTGTGCCGGTGATGTGCTGCGGGCAGAAAATGACAGAGCTGGTGCCCGGAACCAGCGATGGAGCCGCTGAGAAGCATGTCCCGGTGGCGGTTGTGGAGGGGAATATGGTGACCGTCCAGGTTGGCTCGGTGGAACATCCCATGCTGGAGGAGCACCATATCGAGTTCATTGCCATCGAGACCAACCAGGGCAGCCAGATCAAGTATCTCAAGCCCGGCGAGAAGCCCAGAGCCCAGTTTGTTCTGGCCTATGGCGAGACGCTGACGGCGGTTTACGAGTACTGCAATCTCCACGGACTGTGGAAGGCCTAAGGAAAGCCTGATCAGAAACGGGCGCGGCCGGCATATGCCGGCCGCGCCCATCTTGTTTCCGGTTAGGATCCGGCGAGAATTTGATTCAGCCGGTACAGCATCTGAACGACTTCTTCCCGGGTGGCGAAAGAGCGATACCGCTCTCCGGCCGCATCCCCGGCCACCACGCCGGCCTCCCGGGCCCAGAGCCGGGCCTGTTCCGACCAGGCGCTGGGGGCCCACTGGGCCCGCTGCGTCAGATAGCGGTCCATCATTTCGTCAAACTTTTCCTGGGTCATGTCCCCGTCCTCCTCCTCATCCTCCTGAATGTCTCCGCCCAGCATGAGCCGGGCCACGTCCTGGCGGAACTGGTCCATGGTGACGCCGTGCTTGGGCCACCAGTGGAGCACGTCCCCGTGGCCGCTGGCGACGCCCAGGGCGTTGCCCTCCGCATGGCAGATGACCACGCCCGGCTTCAGGGGGTCCAGCTGAAACTGGGTGCACAGCAGGGCGGTAAGAGCGGCCGCATTGCGGTAAATAGCCCGGAAATAGGCCTCGTTGGCGGCCACGTCATAGCCCACCATCTGTCCGCCCTGATAGGTGTGACCGGCGGGCTCGCAGCACTCGAAGGACAGATGGGTGTCGTTGGCACTGCGGCCGGAGGGACCGGTTCCCGCGTGCCAGCCACGGATCGTCCAGGGCAGCGTCTGGATGGCTCCGTCCCGGGAGACAAAGGCGTGGACGCACTTGGCCACCCCGGGGCGGTCCCAGCTGCGGATAAACACCTGGGGGTCAGGCTGGGCAACCCCCACCGAGTGGACCATGACGCCCTGGGGAATCAGGGGGCGGCCCGCCAGATAACAGTCGTTGCGGGTGAGAAATTGCTGGGTCAGCGCAAGTTCCATAGCGTCCTCCTTTCCCGTCGTGCCCGACGGGCGTTTTATCCTATGCCGGCGGACCCGAGGAGGTGAAATGTAGGCGGACCCGCGGAGGTGAAACCCGTTGACAGAGCGGCGCATTTCCTTTAAAATAAAACATTACAGACCGGCGGGGACAATTCCCCCGGGAGAGGGAGGAGTATTATGGAGACAGAGAACAAGAAGCGGGGCAATCCGGCCGCCCTGCTGCCGATTTTAGTATTTTTGGTTTTATATCTGGGGCTGGGACTGGCCTTCGAGTACGGGCTCCACATCTATCAGGGATTTTACAATATCCCCATTGTGGTGATCTTCCTGGTGGCCCTGATGGTGGCCTGCTTTCAGAATCGGGCGCTGAAATTTGACGACAAGCTGGCTGTCATGGCGCAGGGCGTGGGCGACAAGAATATCATGACCATGATCCTGATTTTCCTGGTGGCCGGCGTATTTGTGGGAGTTACCGGCCGCAGCAGCGCCGAGGCGGTGGCCTACTTCCTGCTGTCGGTGGCTCCGGCCTGGGCGTCGGTGGCGGTGCTGTTTGTGGCCGCCTGCTTTGTGTCCACCGCCATGGGCACCTCGGTGGGCACCATTACCCTGATCGTCCCCATCGCCGTGGCGGTCTCCCAGGTGTCCGGCTTCTCTCTGCCCCTGTGCATCGGGTCGGTGATGGGCGGGGCCATGTTCGGGGACAATCTGTCTTTTATCTCTGATACCACCATCGCCGCCTGCAGCACCCAGGAGTGCGAGATGCGGGACAAGTTCCGGGCCAACTTCAAAATCGCCCTGCCCGCCGCCCTGGCCACCCTGGCGGTGATCCTGGCGGTATCGGCCAGCGAGGGCGTGGGTCAGCTCACCATCCCGGACTACAATCTGCTGCTGCTGATCCCCTATGTGCTGGTGCTCATCGGGGGACTGGCGGGCATGAACGTATTTCTGGTGCTGCTGGTGGGAATCCTGGCGGGAATTGTGATTACCCTGGCCACCGGGACCATGGACTTTATGACCATGCTGTCCGGTATGGGCAGCGGGGCCTCCGGAATGTTCGAGACCATTATGGTCACCATTCTGGTGTCCGCCATGTGCGCTCTGATCCGGGCCCACGGGGGCTTCGAGGCGCTGCTGGCATTTATCCGCCGGGTGTTCCGGGGGAGAGTGGGCGGCCGTCTGGGCGTGGGTCTGCTGGTGGGCGCCATGGACATTGCCACCGCCAACAATACGGTGGCCATCGTCATGGCCGGCCCGATTGCCAAGGAGATCAGCCAGGAGTACGGCATCACCCCCAAGGAGTCGGCCTCGCTGCTGGACACCTTCTCCTGCATCTTCCAGGGAATTATCCCCTACGGCGCCCAGATGCTCATTGCCGTGTCCACCGCCCTGGATCTGGGCGGGGAGGTGTCTGCGTTCCAGGTGATTCCCTATCTGTTCTACCCCTATCTGCTGGCGGTGTCGTCGATTGTGTTCATCCTGGCCTGGGCGGGCAAGGGCAAAAAGAAATAAGGAAATCAAGCATACAGGCCGGTGGGGCCGCCGCATCTGCGGCGGCCCTCTGTTTCTCCGGCCCTGTCTGTCACGGGAGGAACCGCTATGAGACGGATTAATCAGAAACTGACCGCCCTGTTGCTGCTGCTGGCCCTGCTGGCCGGCTGTGCCCAGCAGGGCCCGGCCCTCTCTCTGGAGGAGGTGCCGGAATACAGCGGAGAGCCCTATGTGGTTCTGGAGAACAACGAGCCCTCCTTTACCCAGGAGGAGATGGAGACCATTCCGTCGGAGGAATATAGTCCGCTGGACCTGCTGGGCCGGTGCGGCACGGCGGTGGCCCGGGTGGGGCTGGAGACCATGCCCACCGAGGAGCGGGGAGAGATCGGACAGGTGAAGCCCAGCGGCTGGCAGACCGTGCGGTATAACGGACTGGTGGATGGAAATTATCTGTACAACCGCTGTCACCTCATCGGCTTTCAGCTCACCGGGGAGAACGCCAATGAGGAAAACCTGATCACCGGGACCCGCTATCTGAATGTGGAGGGGATGCTCCCCTTTGAAAACCTGGTGGCTGATTATGTGGAGGAGACGGGCAACCATGTGCTCTACCGGGTCACGCCCGTTTTCCAGGGGTCCGAACTGGTGGCCCGGGGGGTGGAGATGGAGGGCCTGTCCGTGGAGGACGGCGGCGAGAGCGTGCGGTTTCACGTCTATGTCTACAATGTCCAGCCCGGCATTGTGATCGACTATGCCACCGGTGAGAGCTGGCTGGAAGGGGAGGAGTCCCAGGAGGACACGGAGCTCCTGGAGGTCACCTATGTCCTCAATACCAACACCATGCGGTTTCATCTGCCCGACTGCCCCTCGGTGGACGAGATGAAGCCCCAGAACCGCCGGGAGACCGATGAGAGCCGGCAGGAGCTGATCGACCGGGGGTATACGCCCTGCGGACAGTGTGATCCGTGACCGAATGTGGGGATTTTTCACAAAGAGGGGCGAAAAAATCGGACAAGTTTTTTCAAAATAAAAAGAGGAATATGCCGACGAATTTCGTATAAGAAAATAGGAAACACCGCGGCTGCGCCGCGGGAGAGGAGGCGGAAGCGATGACGATACGGGAACAGATCCAGCAGTGGGAGGACGAGAAACTCTCTCCGCTGGCCTGCCGCTCGTCCCGGAGCCGGGGCCGTGCCCGGTCGGAGGAGGAGTGTCAGGTGCGTACGCCCTTTCAGCGGGACACAGACCGGATCGTCTACTCCAAGGCCTTTCGCCGACTGAAACACAAGACGCAGGTGTTCCTTCAGCCCGAGGGGGACCACTACCGGACCCGCATGACCCATACTCTGGAGGTCAGCCGCATTGCCCGGACCATTGCCCGCGCCCTGTCCCTCAACGAGGACCTGACCGAGGCGGTCGCCCTGGGCCACGACCTGGGACACACGCCCTTCGGCCATGCGGGGGAGCGGCTGCTCAATCAGGTGATGCCCGGGGGCTTTGCCCACTACAAGCAGTCGGTGCGGGTGGTGGACCGGCTGGAGAAGAACGGCGAAGGGCTCAACCTCACCTGGGAGGTGCGCAACGGCATCGTCTGCCACACCAAGGGACAGCAGGCCGCCACCCTGGAGGGACAGGTGGTCCGGCTGGCCGACCAGATTGCCTATATCAACCACGACATCGAAGATGCCCTGCGGGGCGGCGTCATCTACCCCATAGACATTCCCCTGGAGGTGTCCCGGGTGCTGGGCTTTACCCACGGCGCCCGCATTGACGCGCTGGTCAAGGATGTGGTGGAGGCCAGCCGGGGGCAGGATTCCATCCGTCAGTCCCCCCAGGTGGGGGAGGCCATGGCGGCGCTGAAGGAATTTATGTTCCAGAACGTCTATACCAATCCTCTGGCCAAGGGAGAGGAGGGCAAGGCCCAGGAGCTGCTGCTGCGGCTGTTTGAGCACTACCGGAGCAATCCCGATGAACTTCCCTCGGATTTCCAGGCCATCCGGGAGGAGGAGGGAGTGGACCGGGCGGTGTGCGACTATATCGCCGGCATGACGGACCCCTTCGCGGTGGAGCGGTATAAGGAGCTGTTTATTCCCATGGGCTGGACGCTGAAATAGCATAAACAGGGCGGAATCAGGTCAACAATAGGGAATAGCCCGATCTTTGGACAGGAGGGAGCGTATTTGCCCATACCCGAGCGCTTTTTGGACGAGCTGCTGGCCCGGACCGATATTGTGGATCTGGTCGGTGAGTCCGTCCGGCTGACCAAAAAGGGGAACAGCTATTGGGGCTGCTGCCCGTTCCACAGCGAGAAAACCCCCTCTTTCCACGTGGTGCCCGACCGGCAGATGTACAAGTGCTTCGGCTGCGGAAAGGGGGGCGGGGCCATCAACTATGTGATGGAGCTGGAAAATCTGACCTTTCGGGAGGCGGTGGCCTATCTGGCCCAGCGGGCGGGAATGGAGATGCCGGAGATGCGGGGGGACTCCCCCGGCGCGCAGGAGCGGCGCAAGCGCATTCTGGAGATCAACCGCCAGGCCGCCCTGGCCTTCCACCGGTGGCTCAAGGCTCCGGAGGGGGCCCCGGGACTGGACTACCTGAGACGGCGGGGGCTTTCCGGCCGGACCATCACCGCCTTCGGCCTGGGCTTTGCCCCGGAGGGCTGGGACAATCTGATCCGTGCCCTGGGGGAACAGGGCTATGACAAGCGGGACCTGCTGGACGCGGGGCTGGCGGTGAACAACAAGGACGGCCGCATCTATGACCGCTTCCGCAACCGGGTCATGTTCCCCATCATTGACGTGCGGGGCAATGTCATCGGCTTCGGGGGGCGGGTGATGGACGACTCCACCCCCAAATACCTCAACTCCCCGGATACCCCGGTGTACAACAAGAGCCGGAACCTCTTTGCCCTGAACATCGCCCGCAAGTCAAAGGCAGGGCGGGTGATTCTCACCGAGGGGTATATGGACACCATCTCCCTGCACCAGGCGGGCTTTGACAGCGCGGTGGCCTCTCTGGGCACCGCCCTCACCGAGGAACACGGACAGCTGCTGTCCCGCTACTTCAAAGAGGCCATCATCTCCTATGACGGGGACGGGGCCGGGGTGGCCGCCGCCCAGCGGGCTATCCCGCTGCTGGAGAAGGCGGGGCTGAAGGTCCGGGTGCTCCGGGTCACCGGGGCCAAGGACCCGGACGAGTTCATCAAGGCCTATGGCCGGGACGCCTTCGCCCGGCTGCTGGACCAGAGCGAGAACCAGGTGGACTATCGTCTGGACCAGCTGCGGCGCAACTATAATCTGGAGGATGACAGCCAGCGGGTGGCCTTCCTTCAGGAGGCCGCCGGCCTGATCTCCACCCTCCGCAGCGCGGTGGAGCGGGAGATCTACGGGGGCCACGCCGCCCAGGCGGCGGGCGTGAGCCCCGAGACCATGAAGCTGGAGGTGGAGCGGGCGCTGCGCCAGCGCCAGCGCCGGGCCCAGAAGCAGCAGGAGCGCCGGGACCTGGCTCCGGTCAGCCAGCTTCAGCCCAAGGCCCGGAGCCTGCGGTATGACAACATCCGTTCCGCCCGGGCGGAGGAGGGGCTGGTCCGGCTGCTGATCCTGGACCCCGGTCTGGCGGATCAGATGAGCGGGGTCCGGGAGGAGGAGTTCTCCTCTCCGCTGCTGGGGCGGGCCTTCGGGCTGCTGCGCCGGCGGGCGGAGGAGGGACTGTCCACCCAGCTGGCCGGTCTGGCCGGAGAGCTGACCGGAGAGGAGATGGACCACCTGGCCCAGGTGGCCGATCAGCCGGAGTCCACCGCCAACAGCGGGCAGGCCATCCGGGATTACATATCCGTGATCCGGGGCGAGTCCCTTTTGCGGGACAGCGGGGCCAGCAAAGAGGAGCTTTTGCTGGCCGCCCAAAAGAAATATCAAAAGAAAAAAGCATATGTGGAGGATGAACCATGAGCACCAAAAAGACAGGAGCGGAGCAGGTCCCCGCTGGGGAGCACAAGGAGAAGCAGGAGGACATCCGGGCCCGGATTGAGAGCGGCAAAGCGGAGATCATGAAGATCGTGGACGGAGTTCCCGGGGCGGAGAAGCTGTCTGAGCTGATCGAGAAGGGCAAAAAGAAGGGAAGCCTGTCCGCCGCCGAGCTGTTGGACGTGCTGGAGGATATGGACCTGGGCAGCGAGCAGATGGACCGGATTTACGATACGCTGGAAAATCTGGGCATCGACACGGCCAGCGAGGACTATCTCCCCGAGCTCCCCGACGACGCTGAGCCCCCCGTGGAGGACATGGAGGAGCTGGGCGAGGAGGAGATGGTGGATACCAACGCCCTCATGGACAGCTTCGGCACTGACGATCCGGTGCGCATGTATCTGAAGGAGATCGGCAAGGTCAATCTGCTCACCTCGGAAGAGGAGGTGGAGCTGGCCCAGGATATGACCTCCGGCACCGCCGCGCAGGAGCAGCTGGACGAGCTGACAAAGGCGGGGGAGGAGATCCCCCCCGAGGTGAGAGCGGAGCTGGACAAGGCCATTAAGAAGGGAGAGCGGGCCCGCCAGCGGCTGGCCGAGGCCAACCTGCGTCTGGTGGTGTCCATCGCCAAGCGGTATGTGGGCCGGGGCATGCAGTTCCTGGATCTGATTCAGGAGGGCAACCTGGGCCTGATCAAGGCGGTGGAGAAGTTCGACTACACCAAGGGCTATAAGTTCTCCACCTACGCCACCTGGTGGATCCGGCAGGCCATCACCCGGGCCATTGCCGACCAGGCCCGCACCATCCGCATCCCGGTGCACATGGTGGAGACCATCAACAAGGTCATCCGGGTCAACCGGCAGCTGCTCCAGGAGCTGGGCCACGATCCCACCGCCGAGGAGACCGCCGAGGAGATGAACATGCCGGTGGAGCGGGTGCGGGAGATCATGAAGATCGCCCAGGAGCCCGTCTCCCTGGAAACTCCTATCGGCGAGGAGGAGGACTCCCACCTGGGCGATTTCATCCCCGACGAGGACGCCTCCGAGCCCGCTGAGGCCGCCTCCTTCACTCTGCTGAAGGAGCAGCTGGTGGAGGTCCTGTCCACCCTCACCCCCCGGGAGGAGAAGGTGCTCAAGCTGCGCTTCGGCATTGAGGACGGCCGTACCCGCACCCTGGAGGAAGTGGGCAAGGAGTTCAACGTCACCCGGGAGCGGATCCGCCAGATCGAGGCCAAGGCCCTGAGAAAACTGCGCCACCCCTCCCGCTCCAAGAAGCTGAAGGACTTCCTGAACTGAAAAGTTAGAAAACGTTCCAGTTTTGGGGCGCAGTTTTCGGGGCCCCCGCGGGAGCCCAGCGAAGCGGGTCCCGTGGGGAGAGCCGGAATAACGAAATGAGCGAGCTTTGCCCACAGGGCGAAGCGAGTGATATGGAGTCTGTGACGGCGACGCGCCACCTCTCCCGCTCCAAGAAGCTGAAGGACTTCCTGAACTGAAATCAGATCAATAAAAGGATCCCGTCCGGCAGCGCCGGACGGGATCCTTTTATTGATTCCTACTTGCTTGGATGAGACTCCAGCTTTTTAATGGCCGCCCAGAAAAGCTGCGCTTTTCCGGGACCCCATGTTTTCAATCCTCGGGCGGAGTGAATCCGCCCTGCGGCAAGAAAATTCCCGGCATAGCCGGGAATTTTGCTTGGACGCGCCATTGGGCGCGGCTCGCTCCCGCTCGCAAAAGAGGCCGAGCGGGCGGCCTGTCAGCCGCCCAGCTTTTCAATGGCCGCTTTGGCGGCCATCTGCTCGGCCTCTTTTTTGCTGCGGCCCTCGCCGGAACCGATGGGCGACCCGTTCAGAGTCACCTCCATGAAGAACCGCTTGTCATGGTCGGGCCCCTCCTCTCCGGTCAGCCGGTATTGGAGCACCTGCCCGCTCTCCCGCTGGACCAGCTCCTGAAGGGCGGTCTTATAATCCCGGGGGCGGGTGATCACAGCGGCCTCCCGGCTGAGAATAAAGCGGCGGATGATCTTCCGCACCGAGCCGATGCCGCCGTCCAGGTAGACCGCCGCCAGAACCGCCTCCACAGCGTCGGCCTGAATGGAGGGCCGGTGCCGCCCGCCGCCGGCCTCCTCGCCCTTGCCCAGGCGCAGATAACTGCCCAGATCCAGCTCTCCGGCGGTCTCGGCCAGACTCTCCTCGCATACCAGGGCGGCCCGGGCCCGGGTCAGCTCCCCCTCGGGCAGGTCGGGGTGGCTGCGGTACAGATGGTCGGCCACCACCATGCCCAGAATGGAGTCTCCCAGAAACTCCAGCCGCTCGTTGCTCGGAAGGGTCCCCCGGCTCTCATTTGCCCGGGAGCTGTGGGTAAGGGCATTCTCCAGAAGAGAGGGGTCCTGAAAGGTATAGCCCAGCTTTTCTTCCAATGTCTTCATATCAGGTTCCTCCAGACAGGACAGAACTCCGCCGAAGCGGAGTTCTGAAATCAAATCAGGGGCAGGGACTCAGTCAATCTTGTTCTGCAGGAAACGCACCAGGTCGCCCACGGTGGAGATGGAGGAAGCCTCCTCCTCACCCAGCTCGTCAATGTTGAACTCCTCCTCCAGGGCCATGGACAGATCCACGATGTCCACGGAGTCGGCGTTGAGATCGTCGGCAAAAGAGGTCTCCATGGTAATGCTGTCGGCGTCTACGTTAAACTGTTCGGCGATGAGTTGGGCCAGTTTCTCAAAGATCATACTCTGTTGCTCCTTCTATCTGTGCCCGGGGCACGTTTTCTGCTCTTATGATATGCGCAATCCCTCTGCCTGTCAATAGGATTTTTCCGTTTCCTGGCCGGCTTTTATTTCCGGAAGATTTCCCGCAGCCGCTCGGACAGGGAGACCCGGCTGCGGGAGCGGACGGGCTTGTCCAGATCCTGGGGAACGGACACCGTTTCCGTCTGGAAATACTCCTGACAGTTGTGGGGTTCTTTCCCGTCCTCCCGGGGGGTGTAGGTGCCGTTGGGACAGAGCACCCGGGCCTTCTGATTGTCGGCCAGCAGGTGGTCCACAATGCCCAGCAGGCGCCGGCGGCACCAGGGGTCCAGAACGGGACAGGCGATCTCCACCCGGCGCTCGGTGTTCCGGGTCATGAAATCGGCGGAGGAGATGTACAGTCTGGCGTCATCCCCTCGGCCGAACTGGTAGATGCGGCTGTGCTCCAGATAGCGGCCCACAATGGAAAAGACGGTGATACGGTCGGTCAGGCCGGGCACACCGGGGATGAGGCAGCAGATACCCCGGATGTTCATGACCACCTCCACCCCCGCCTGGGAGGCCTGGGCCAGCTTGTCAATCAGTTTTCGGTCGGTGAGGGAGTTCAGCTTGAAAAACAGATAGCCCTTTTCCCCTTTGGCGATCTCCTGGTCGATCAGCTCCATCACCCGGTCCCGCAGACCGAAGGGGGATGCCAGAAGCCGCTGGTAATCCCCGGAGAAATTGCCGATGGCCATGTTCTGGAAAAAGGCGGCGGCGTCCGCCCCCACGGCGGGGTCGGCGGTCATCAGGCACAGGTCGGTGTACAGCTTGGCGGTCTTTTCATTATAGTTGCCGGTGCCCACCTGGGTGATATACTGGACCGTTCCCTTTTCCCGGCGGGTGATCAGGCAGATTTTGGAGTGCACCTTGATGCCCTCGGAGCCATAGAGAATGGTGCAGCCCGCCTCCTCCATCCGCTCGGCCCACTGGATGTTGTTCTGCTCGTCAAACCGGGCCCGCAGCTCCATCAGCACGGTGACGTCCTTGCCGTTTTCCGCGGCGGCGGACAGGTACTCGGCCAGCTTGGCCCGGGAGGCCAGGCGGTAGATGGTGATCTTGATGGACAGCACCTCCGGGTCGAAGGCGGCCTCCCGCACCAGACGCAGGAAGGGGTCCATCTGCTCGAAGGGGTAGAACAGCAGGGCATCCCGCCGGAGGACCTGGGGCAGGATGGGCTCCCGGGGGTCCAGGCAGGCGGGGAAACGGGGGGCGTAGGGGGGATAGCACAGGGCCGTCTTGCTCTCCGGGGGAAGCAGGCCCTCCAGCTGGTATACATATTGCAGCGACAGGGGAACCCGGCTGTGGAACACCTGTTCAGGGGCCAGTTCCAGCTTCTCGCACAGGAAGGGGATCATCTTGTCTCCCTTGTCCCCCTGAACCTCCAGCCGCACCGGAGCAAGGCGGGAGCGCTTTTTGATGATTTTACGCATGTGCTGGCGGAAGTCCTCGTCGATTTCGTAGGCCTCGTCCTCGGGGCTGATGTCGGCGTTCCGGGTGACGGAGATCACCGCCCGGGCGGTAATGTCGAACTGGTCGAAGATTTCGTCGGCGTAGTGAGACAGAATGTCCTCCAGCAGAATATACCGCAGTCCCCGTTCCTCCAGCCGCAGGAAGGGAGGCAGGGCAGGGGGGACCGGGATCAGGCCGAAGGACTCCTTCCCGTTCTGCCGCAGAGAGAGGGCCAGGGAGAGGCGCTTGTTGGGCAGATGGGGAAAGGGGTGGTGGAGGTCCACCACCAGGGGGGAGAGGACGGGGCGGACCTGGTCCCGGAACCAGCGGTCCAGCTGCTTTTTCTCTCCGCTGTCCAGCTCGTCCACCGTGAGCCGGCAGATGTTGCAGGAGCGCATCCGGTTTTCCAGCTGGGACACCACCTTGTCCCGCTGCTTGTACAGGGCGGGGACCGCCTTGAAGATGGCCTGGAGCTGCTGGACGGGGGTCAGGCCGCTCTTGGTGTCCACATGCTCCTCCTTGACCAGGGCCATGTCGGAGATGGACCCCACGCGGATCATGAAGAACTCGTCCAGATTGCTGGTGAAGATAGCGGCAAACTTCAGCCGCTCCATCAGGGGGACGGACTCGTCCCGCGCCTCGTCCAGCACCCGCTGGTCGAATTTCAGCCAGGACAGTTCCCGCTCCTGGGTGTATCTGGTGTCCGGGGGATTGCTCATCGGGATGCTCCTTTCCATACGCGGTCCTGGAGGTAGCCCTCCCGGACACCGCAGCGGCTGACGGTGAAGTCCTCCAGCCCATAGGCCCGGGCCAGGGTGTCCAGCACAATCAGACCGGGGACCAGGGTGTGGATGCGGTCGGGAGCGGCCTTCAGCAGCAGGTGCAGGTCCTCCCGGCAGGGGTCCTTCAGATGGCTAAGCAGGTCCCGCAGGTCGCCGGCGGTGAGGACACGGCAGTCCTCAGACCGCTGAAACAGAAGATTGGCCACCTTGCAGGCGGCCCGGGCGGTACCGCCTACGCCGCAGGCGTGGGCGGCGGGGATCAGGTCGGGCTGGTGCCGGCGCAGCTGCTTTTCCACCTGGGCCCGGATCGCCTTGCGCTCGGACTTGGTGGGGTGCAGGCCGGAGACAAAGCGGCTGAACAGGGACAATGAGCCCAGAGAGAGGGAGCAGGTGGACAGGATCTCCCACCCCTCATAGCGCACCAGCTCGGTGGAGCCGCCCCCCAGGTCGATGAGCAGCCCGGACTCCGGCCCCGTCCCCTGGACGGCGCCCAGAAAGGACAGGCGGGCCTCCTCGGTGCCCGACAGGACGTCCACCGACAGACCGGTGACCTCCTGGATTCGGGCGGCGGCCTCGGCGGTGTTGGACACGTTGCGCAGCGAGGCGGTGGCGAATACCAGCAGATTGCCGAAGCCCAGATTGTGCATCAGGGACTTGTATTCGTTGAGCACCTCGCAGGCCACCCGAACCCCGTCGGGGGACATCTCTCCGTCCACCACATAGTCGGCCAGCCCGGCCATCACCTTGCGGTTCATCAGCAGGCGGCAGCGAGTCCCCTCGCACTGGTAGATGGACAGCCGAATGGTGTTGGAGCCCAAATCCACGATTCCACAGATCATGTTGCTTCCGTTCCCTCCCAGAAATTCCATTTGGGGACAGTTTGCCCCGGCTTGGCCGGGAATATGGGCCCGGGGCCGTCCCCGCCGGAGATTCCTACCTATCATATCTTCTCTTTGTAAAATTTTGGCGCTTTTTGAAGTTAAATCTTTGTAAAGTACACCACTGATCCAGAAGCTTCAGCGCCTGGGGGGCCAGGAGAAGGAGGGCGGTCAGGTTGGGCAGGGCCATCAGGGCGTTGCACAGGTCCACCAGCAGCCACACCGGACCCTGGTCCGGCCACACTGCCCCCGCCAGAGCACAGCCCAGAAACACGGCCCGATAGAGGAGCCCCCCCCGGCCTCCGGTCAGGTATTCCAGGCACTGCTGCCCGTAGTAGCTCCAGCCCAGAATGGAGGAGAAGGCGAACAGGAGCAGGGACAGGGCCACCGCCCCCTCGCCCGCCCGGCCCAGAACAGAACCGAAGGCGGCCGCGGTGAGGGGGGCTCCGGTCAGCGGCCCGGCGGGGTCCCACACCCCGCTGACCAGAATAGCCAGAGCGGTGACGGTGCACACCAGCAGGGTGGAGAGAAACACCTCAAACACGCCCCACATCCCCTGTCGGGCGGGGTGGTCCACACAGGCGGCCCCGTGGGCCATGGCGGAGGTGCCCAGCCCCGCCTCGTTGGTGAATACCCCCCGGGCCACCCCGTACCGAACGGCGGCGGCCACCGTCCAGCCCGCGCTTCCCCCCAGGGCGGCGGAGGGGGAGAGGGCGCAGGAGACAATCAGCTCCAGGGCGGCCGGAATCCGGCCTGCGTTGCAGACCAGCACGGCGGCTCCTGCCCCCAGATAGAGCAGAGCCATGGCGGGGACCAGGGCGGAGGACACCCGGGCAATCCGCCCCACCCCGCCCACCATCACCAGCCCGGCCAGCCCGGCCACCGCCAGCCCCACCGGCAGCCGGGGCAGGGCGAAGGCCGACTCCAGGCAGGAGGCGATGGAGGAGGCCTGAACCAGACTGCCCCCGGCCAGGGTGGCGGGGAGACAGGCCAGACAGAACCAGCCCGCCAGCAGGGGAGATCCCAGAGCGTCCTGCAGGTAGTACATGGGGCCGCCCTGAAGCGCTCCGTCGGGGCCGGGGCGCTGATAAGCCACCGCCAGCAGCTTCTCCCCGCAGGAGGTCATCATCCCCAGCAGGGCGGACACCCACATCCAGAACACGCTCCCGGGCCCGCCCAGGGTGAGGGCCGCGGCCACCCCGGCGATGGAGCCGGTGCCCATGGTGGCGGCCAGGGCGGTGGCCAGAGCCTGGAGGGAGGACAGGCCGCTCCCGCCTCCGGTCCCCCTGCGAAACAGGGAGCCCACGGTGGTCCGCCACCAGAGCTTCCACCCGAACAGCTGAAAAAATCCGGAGCCTGCGGAATAGACCAGGCCCACGACCAGAAACAGCCCCAGCAGCCAGGGGTTCCACAGAGCGTCCGCGACTCGGGACAGCATGCGCATCACCTCTCTCCAGAGTATGAGGGGGGAGCGGGGGGATAGAAGGAGGGAGAGAGGAGAGTGAAAGAGTGAAGAGGGGAGAGGGACGGGATGCGGGAATGAAGCGGGTGCCGAGCGATGTGTCAGCCTGCGGGCGGCGGCAGCACCCCGGAAGAGGCGTCAAAAAAAGGGCGGCCAGAGGCCGCCCGGGGAGCCGATTACCGTGGAAGATTTTTTTGATCGGTACGTCCAACCAGGTAATCGAGAGACACGTTATCAATATCCGCAATACGGATCAAAATTTCCAGTTTTGGTTCTCTGGTCATTAGTTCATAGTTTTGATACGCCTGTACAGCGATGTGAGCGCAAGCGGCCACCTCTTTCTGAGTCATGCCGCTCTGTGCGCGGCAGGCTTTCAGCCGTTCTGCAAGAATCCTTCTCATGACGCAGCTCCTGTCAATATGATTGGAAAGGACCATGACAGCGGTCCCTGTGATGCAAAGGCTTGTATCGGCGAAGGAACAGAGGGAAACGGGCGTCATAAACTGGACAAAACAGGGACCTGACCGCCGGTCAGATCCCTGCTCCTCCGGACGTATGCCGTCAATAGGATTTACATATTGGCCAGAATGTCCTCCAGCTCCTCCTTGGAGTAGCGGTAGATTTTGTCGCAGAACTGGCAGGTGAGCTCCGCCTTGCCCTGTTCCCGGATCAGCTCGGAGAGATCCTTCCGGCCCATGCTGATCAGGGCCCGGGTGACCCGGTCCCGGGAGCAGTAGCAGCGGTACTCCACCGGGTGCTTCTCCAGAATCTCCAGCTCAAAGCCGTCCAGCACCGCCCGCAGCAGTCCCTCTCCGTCCAGACCGTCGGCCAGGGCGTGGCTCACCGAGCCCAGGGCGTGAACCCCCTGCTCGATGCGGGTGATGATGTCGTCCCCCGCCCCGGGCAGCAGCTGGATCAGATAGCCGCCGGCGGCTGTGACGCTCTGGTCCAGCCCCACCAGTACCCCCAGGGCGCAGGCGGTGGGGATCTGCTCGCTCTCCACAAAGTACAGGGCCAGATCGTCGGCGATCTCCCCGGACATCAGGGCGATGGAGCCCACATAGGGCTCTTTCAGGCCGATGTCCTTGATGACGGTGAGAGTGCCGTCGGTCCCCACCGCGGCCCCCACATCCAGCTTGCCCTGGTACTTTTCCATCAGCTCCACATGGGGGTTCTGGACATAGCCCCGCACATTGCCCCCGCAGTCGGACACCGCCAGAATGGTGCCCAGAGGGCCGCCCCCCTTGATCTGGAGGGTGAGGGAGCCGTTTTGCTCCTTGAGCATGTCCCCCATCATGGAGGCCCCCAGCAGGGCCCGGCCCAGAGCGGCAGTGGCCATGGGCAGCAGAGTGTGAATGGTCCGGGCCCGCTCTACCAGGTCCCGTCCGGTGACGGCGACGGCCTTGACCAGCCCGTCGCCGGTGATCGCTCTTGTGATCTCGTCAGACATGGGTTGCTTCGTCCTTTCTCGCGGTGAAAAATATCCGCCCCTCCCCCGGAGCGGGGGAGCGGAATTTGAAGGCGCCGTAGGTCCGGACGTCCCGGAAGCCCGCCCGCTCCAGCATGGCGGTCAGCTCCGCGACGGAGTAGGCCCGCTCCCGGTGGAGCTCCTCCTCCCGCCGCCACAGGCCGCTGTCCTCCTCCAGACGGAACAGGTCCATGAAATAGGTGCACACGCGGCTGCGCCGGGAGAACTGGGCCCGCCACACGCAGTAGGTGTCCTCCGTCTCATCCAGGAACACCTGGCCGTCCAGCCCCTCCAGCTTCTCCGGGGTGTTCACGTCAAAGAGAAACAGCCCCCCGGGCATGAGAAACAGCCGGACCCGGCCGAAGGCCTGTTCCAGCTTTTTGGGGTCGGTGACATAGTTGACGCTGTCCAGGCAGCACACGCAGGCGTCAATGGTGCCGTACAGATCCAGCTTCTCCATGCTCTGGCACAGGAAGATGGGCTCCACGTCTCCCACGCCCCGGTTTTTCTCCGCCGCCTGGGCCAGCATCTCGGGGGACCGGTCCACCCCGATCATTTCATATCCCCGCAGAGCCAGCTGCCGGGTGAGAGAGCCGGTGCCGCAGGCCAGGTCCAGCACCGTCCGCCCCGGAATGGGGCGGCGGGCGAAGTGCTTTTCGATGTAGTCGGCCCAGCGGGCGTAGTCCACGTCGTAGGTCAGCTCATCGTAGCAGCCGGCCAGCGGCCCGTAGCTTCCGTTCATTCCTTCTCTTCCTCCTGCTGGCGCAGGCGGGGGATCACGGTCCGGTAGCCATCCGCGCCGTAATGAAGACAGCGGTTGACCCGGCTGATGGTGGCGCTGGAGGCGCCGGTGCGCTCCAGAATGTCGCTGTAAATCAGCCCCTCATCCAGGAGCATGGCCACATCCATGCGCTGTTCCATGGCTTTCAGCTCGGAGACAGTGCACAGGTCCTGAAGAAAGCGGCGGCATTCCTCCTCGTCGTTCAGGCAGGCGATGGCTTTGTACAGAGTGTCGCTGGCAGGCTTGTTCAGAAATTTTGACATGATGACGCATCCTTTCTTGTTCCGCCGGAGGCGGGTGAGGGAAAACGATTTATGTTCGCCATCATTTTAGCACTTTGTATCGTAAAAGTAAACAGGAAATGTAAAAATTTTTCTTTTTTGTCTTTGAGAGACGGACCTGAAAGCCGACCGGCGGCATAGAATGGGGAAATGCAGCGGGAGGGAGCGGGTAAAATGAGAGAGCGGCCGGAAATCAGAGTGCAGTGGAGCGAGGAGCGCCGGACTCTGACCCTGGGCGGGGAGCCGGTGCTGGAGTATGGACTGCGCTGGCCCCGGGTGGAGGGCGGCGGTCTGGGCGGCCGGTGGATCAGCAGCTATTACCGGCATCTGGCCGCCGGCTGGAAACAGCGCTGGGAGCGGGAAATTTATCTCCGCGCCTGTCTGGAGCTGGCTCAGCGGCGGGCCGACAGCAGGCCCTTTGTGCCCTGGCGGGGAGAACTGGCCGGAGAGGTGGCCCTGTGCCGGGACGGACTGCTGAGCCTGCGCTTTACCGGCTGGGAGAGCCGGGGGAACCGTCCCCCCAACCGGGTGCGCTGGGGGGACGTGTGGAAGGTGCGGCAGGGCGCCCCCTGCACGCTGGAGGAACTGATGGCCGGACGGCGCGGCTGGCGCAGGCGCCTGTGGGCGGCTCTGGCCGGCCAGGGAGAGGAGCGGGCGCGGGGGGGCGACTGCATGCTGGACCGGGACTGGCTGAAAAAGGCGAAGGAGGCCCGGCCCTTTCGGGATTATTGCCTGACGGAGGATGGGGTGGAGATCTCCCTTCCCCAGAGTGCCGCGGCCCCCGCCGCCGAGGGCTGCCCCACCTTTATCCTCCCTCTGGAGGGGGAGGAGGGGCAGGAAACCGGCGGTTGAAGATGTCCCCCCGGACCAGAAAATCCTCCACCGATTCAAAGCCCAGCCTGCGCAGCACCTGGAGGACATAAGGATTGTCCAGCGGGGTGGCGTAGGGGGAGGCGGCCCCGTAGCGGTCCACGTTTCTGGTCCCCTGGTCGGCGGGCAGCACGGCTTTCGGGCCGCCGACACAGCCGCCGGGACAGCCCATCCCCTCAAAGAAGTTGGCGCCGCCCCGGCCGGCGAGAAGCTCCTCCAGCATGGCCTTGCAGGCGGCCGCCCCATCGGCCCGGCGGGCGGTCAGCGGGATCTCCCGGCCGGGGTGCAGCCGCTCCACGGCGGCCTGGACCGCCTGGCTGACGCCGCCCGCCCGGGCATAGAGGCGGCCGCATTGGGAGGAGTGGTCCCGGTCCGTCTCCTCCAGTTCCTCCGGGCGAATGTCCGCCGCCTGGAAAATGTCCCGCATCTCCTGAAAGGTAAGGACGAAATCCACCGCGCCGGCCAGGTCGGGCTCCCGGGCCTCTGACTTTTTGGCCAGGCAGGGGCCCACAAAGACGGTCAGCGCGTTCGGGTGAAGCGCTTTGACTGCCCGGCCCGCCGCGATCATGGGGGAGACCGCCCCGGGCACATGGGGCATGAGCTGGGTATAGACCCGGCGCAGCATGGCGATCCAGACGGGACAGCAGCAGCTGGTCAGCTGAAAGTCCTGGTCGGTGTGGATGTGCCGGTCAAACTCCAGGGCCTCCTTCAGCGTGAGAATGTCGGCAAACAGGGCCACCTCCACCATGCCGGTAAAACCCAGGGCGCGAAAGGCGGTGCGCAGCCTGCCCGGGGTGACGGCGGGAGAAAACTGTCCCAGAAAGGCGGGGGCGATCAGGGCGTATACCGGTCCGTTCGTCTCCTTGACCGCCGCCAGAGCGGGCAGCACGTCCCGGCTGGCGGCCAGTGTTCCGGACCGGCAGGCTTCCAGGCAGGCGCCGCAGCCACAGCACAGCGCCGGGTCGATGGTGACCCGGCCGTCCGGAGCCCGGGTGATGGCCCGAAACAGGCAGGCGGCGGCGCAGGGACTCTCACCCTCCCGGCAGGCGCAGCGCCCCGGCGCTGTGACGGGGGGATGCCGCTCCGGGTGGAGCAGGCAGTCCAGCTGGGCCGGGTCGGCCCCTGGAGGCGGCGTGAGCGGCTGCCCGGCGGCAGCCTGAGAGAGCAGATGGCGGTACAGGGCGTCAAGGGTCATGGGGTTCCCTCCTTTCCAGGCTAGTATGCCCACCGGAGGGAGAGAACAGCCCGCCTTTTTGAAAAAGGCGGGCTGTTCGTGGCGGTTGATCAGGAGAGCCGGGTCTCAATGGGAACTCCCAGGATAAAGTGGCCGCTGGTCAGTCGGCGCAGCAGAGTGGGCAGCACCCGGGCGGCGTCTGTCCCGCCCTCCAAAGTCAGGTAGGTGGACAGCTCCCGGCCCTCCAGCTGGGTCAGAACCCGGCTGGAGAAGGCAGAGGCGCCGGTCTCGCTGTCAGGAGAGAGGAGCATGGTCTCCTCCCAGCAGATCCAGCCCTCGTCCTCCAGGGCGCCGCGCTGGCTTTCCGGGGCGTAGACCAGAGTGGTGCGGGTGTGGGCCAGCTCCTCCAGGGCCAGCTCGCCCTGTTCCAGAAGGCGGCTGGTCTGAGCCAGGTCCTCCCCCTGGGCCAGAACTCCGATCAGGTGGCCCGAACCCAGGATCCGGCGCACCAAGCCGCCCTCGGTCTCCATCAGCTGGGGTGTGAGGAAGAACAGGGCGTACCGTCCGGCGTCATCCAGAGCGTCCAGCATGTCGGACAGCCCGTCCGCCTCCTGGCACAGGATGGCCAGGTAGGTGGGGGTGTCGTTGGGAGAGATGGGCTCCTCAGGCTGGGGTTCCTCCGCCGGCTGGGGGTCCGCAGGCTGAGCAGGGGTGGTGCTGGCCGCCGAATTCAGACTCTGGGTGTACTGCTGGAGCCGGGTGTTGAGGGTGTTGCCCGCCGCGTCAATAAAGGTCGCGTCATCCAGGACCACATCGGAGTTGGTGATGCGCACCAGATAGCCCTGGGGAATGGAGGACAGGGCGGTATAGCTCCAGTTCAGGCCGAAGAAGGAACAGACCATGTCCACCGACAGATAGGGCTTGCCGTTGCGCATGATGGCCCGGGAGGCATAGGTCTCTCCGGTCAGCTCGTCCAGGCAGGTGCCGGAATTCAGGTCGAAGGTGAGCATCTGCTGGCGCAGGTTATAGATGGTGACGGTGCTTCTGGTGCGGCTGTTGTAGCTCACGTTCAGGCCCAGGTCAATCTGAGTGGTGTTCAGGTCCTTGTCAAAGACGGAGTAGGGGACATAGAGGGTCCCCCCATACCAGAAGGGCATGGAGTCGGATGTGAGCAGCTCCACCCGCTCGTTCAGTGCGGTGAAGTACAGGTCGGCGGCGGACACGGGAACAGGGAGCACGCCCAGACAGAGCACCAGGGTGAGCAGAGCGGTGAAAATACGGCGCGTGGCCTTCTTCACGGGGACACCTCCAATCCGGTTTTTCTTGCGCAACCCATTATAACATAGTATAATGCAGGGGGCAAGGGAGGCTTTTTCCCTGCAAAACGGGATTTAATGGGATTTTAATGAAAGCTAAACGCCCTTTCAAGCCGTTCATGGTATCCTTTGAAGCAAAGAGCGGAGAATTCCAGGGAAAGGAGCCTGAGCAGACATGGAGATCACACTGGAAATGGTGGAGCGGCTGCGGGAAAAAGCCCCCGTCAGCTATGGACAGGCCAAGCGGGCTCTGGAGTACAGCGGCGGAAATCTTCTGGACGCCCTGATCTACCTGGAGGAACAGGGGGCGATCCCCCGGCAGGAGGAGACCTATTTCACCACCCGGGGGGCGGCCCAGACGCCGCCGCCGGTCCCGTCCGCGGGTCCGGAAGAGCCCGAGCCGGACCCAAAAGCCGGCAGGAAGAAAAAGAAGGGCGCGGCCAGGGCAAAGAAAAAAAACGAGCGCAGGTTTCTGGATACCCTGCGCCGGTGGCTGATTGAAAACGAACTGGAGATCTGGCGGAAAGACAAGCCCGTGACCGCGCTGCCCGTGCTGATTTTACTGCTGCTGGTGATTTTTGCCTATTATGTGACCATTCCCCTGCTGATTTTGGGACTGTTTCTGGGCTTCCGCTATCGCTTTTCCGGGCCTGATCTGGAGCGGGAGGAGCTGAATCAGGTGATGGGCAGCGTGGCCGACACCGCAGCCGATCTGGGCCGACAGGTGGTGGACGAGCTGCGCACCCAGAGCAGGCATATGTCCGACAAGGCCAAAGAGGCCGACCGGGAGGCCCGGCGGGAGGAGAACACCGTGCACCAGGAGGAGTATGACCTGGAGCGGGAGGCCGCCGAGCTGGAGCGCCGGGTGGAGGAGGACCTGCTGGGAGGCGGCAAAAAGGACTAGCGTCCCGGCCGCGGAGGGTTGTGGATACAGACGGAAGAAACACAGTTGAGGTGAGAGAAATGGGAGAGCGGATCCTCCTGGTGGAGGATGAGGAGAAGCTGGCCCGAATGGTGGAGCTGGAGCTGAAATATGAGGGCTACTCGGTGGAGAAGGCCGCGGATGGCCGCCGGGGGCTGGAGCTGGCCCTGAGCGGCCAGTTCGACCTGGTGCTGCTGGACATCATGCTGCCCAAGCTGTCGGGCATGGAGGTTCTGCGCCGGCTGCGGAAGGACAGCCAGGTGCCCGTCATCATGCTCACCGCCCGGGACAGTGTCATGGACAAGGTGTCCGGCCTGGACTCCGGGGCGGACGACTATGTGACCAAGCCCTTCGCCATCGAGGAGCTGCTGGCCCGCATCCGGGCCGCCCTGCGGGGAAAGGGGAACAAAGAGACGGCCAAGGTCCCTCTGCTGTCCGCCGGCGAGGTCATTCTGGACGTGGAGCGGCATCAGGTTTCGGTGCGGGGAGAGCCCGTGGAGCTGACCAAAAAGGAATTTGATCTGCTGCGCTGCCTGCTGGAAAACAAGGGGCGGGTGCTCACCCGGGAAGCTCTGCTGGACAGCGTGTGGGGCTTTGACTTTGTGGGGGAGACCAACTCGGTGGATGTGTATATCCGCTTTCTGCGCAGCAAGCTGGACGACGCCTTCGGCATCAAGCTGATCCACACCGTTCGGGGCGTGGGCTATGTGATCAAAGAGGAGTGAACGAGAACAGAGGGGGGAGGAACGCCGCCCCTTCTGTTCTGGAAGCGGGCAAGACAGAGAGAAAAGGAGACAGGACCATGGTCATTGTCTATCGGAGCGATACCGGATATACTAGAGAATATGCGTATCTGTTGGGAAAAGCGGAGAAACTCCGGGTGTACAGCCTGGAGGAGGCGAAGAACCAGCTGGAGCCGGGGGAAGAGATTCTTTACCTGGGCCCCCTGATGGGCGGCAGCATCGTCGGCTGGAAGGAGGCGCGCAAGCGGTTTGCCCCGGCGGGCGTGTGCGGAGTGGGCATGTCCGCCCCCGCGCCCCAGGTCGCGGAGAACCTGGCCCAGCGCAATGAGACGGGGGAACTGCCCCTGTTCTATCTCCAGGGGGGATGGGCCCCCGACCGGGTGGGCTGGCTGAAGCGGCACATGGTGCAGATGGTGACCCGCTCCATCCGCCGGCAGCTGGAGGAGAAGGGGGAGAGCCGCACCCCGGAAGAACAGGTCCAGCTGGAGTTTTTAATCCGGGGCGGCAGTTTTGTCAGCCTGGAGAATTTGCGGCCGATCCGTGATTGGCTGGCCGGTCGGGGAGCGGCCGCCGACTGACGCAGATGGGACCTTAACAGAGAGGAGGGAGGATTATGGCAAAGAGAGCGCGGCACCGCTTTCAGTCGCCTCCGCCGGAGGACCCCATTTCGGCGGTGCGGGATTCCTCCCTGGCCTTTCGGCTGAACTTCGGCTTTTTCTTTCGGCAGCTGGGGGTCTTTCTCCTCATGGACCTGCTGATCTTTCTTCTGGCCATGGGCGGGATGTTCCTCTATGCGGAGAACCGCTGCGCCCAGGTGGCCGAGCTGGTGGCGGAGCGCGGGGTGCCCTCCGCCGATGCCATCCCCTGGATGGAGGCCAGCGACTATACGATCACACCGCTGGAGTCCGATCCGGCTGAGGGCCGGGAGGGGGGGACGCTGCCGCCTCTGCCCATTCTGCCCTACTATCCGGCGCTGGCGGATGGGGTCCGGATCTGGGATATTACCTCTTATTACACGGTGGAGCTGCCCAACGGCGGCGAGCCCTATGCCATTACGGTGGATATGACGGGGATCTCCCGGACGCTGGGGTGGGCCGGACGGATTCTGCTGATCTGCCAGGGGGCTGCCCTGGTGATCGGCCTGTTCGGGACGCACCGCTCGGTGCGCCGGGTGCTCCGTCCGATTCAGGAGCTGGCCAATACCGCCGCCCGGCTTAACGCCACCACCCACATGTCCCGGCGGGAGCTGGAAAATCTGGCCGACGAGCTGGGAAAGATAGACGCTGGCCATCTGGACAGCCGCATTGACCTGCCCGCCACCCAGAAGGAGCTGCGGACGCTGGCCCAGGCCATCAACGGCATGATGGACCGGGTGAATCAGGCCTACAGCGCCCAGATGCGCTTTGTCTCCGACGCCAGCCACGAGCTGCGCACCCCCATCGCCGTCATTCAGGGCTACGCCGCCCTGCTGGACCGGTGGGGCAAGTCGGACCCGGAGGCCCTCCAGGAGTCTATCGACGCCATCCGGGGAGAGGCGGCCTCCATGGAGCGGCTGGTGGAGCAGCTGCTGTTCCTGGCCCGGGGGGATAACGACTCCCAGCCGGTAAAGCGGGAGCGGCTGGATTTGACCGCTCTGGCCGGTGAGGTGCTGCGGGAGGAGGAGATGATCCATCCGGAGCGCACCATTCTGCCCCGGTGGGGAGAGGAGCCGGTGGCCGTGTACGCCGATCCCGGCCTGATCAAGCAGGTGATGCGGATCCTCATGGACAACGCCCTGAAGTACTCCCCGCCGGAGGGAAAGCTCTATCTTCGTATCACCGCCGGGCAGGGCCACGCCCGACTCACCGTGCAGGATGAGGGGATGGGCATCCCGGCGGAGAGCATCCCCCATATTTTCGAGCGCTTTTATCGCACCGATCAGTCCCGGGACCGGAAGACCGGGGGGACCGGTCTGGGTTTATCCATCGCCAAGTGGATCGTGGACCGGCATGGGGGCTGGTTTGAGGTGGTCTCCCGCGTGGATGTGGGAACCCGGATCACCGTGGTGCTCCCCCTGATGTCAGAATCGTGAAAACAGCGCCCGTCGGC
>CALWVX010000007.1 GCA_944385065.1 uncultured Oscillospiraceae bacterium
CGCCACCCGGGATATTTCGCTGGGATAGCGCCCATGATCCGGCCGGAGCCCAGCGCCAGCGGGTCCAGCCGGGGCAGAATTTCCGCCGCCATATCACATGATCGTTATGTAACCTTCGACCTTTTTTCGACGTTTTCCAACAATCCCCAGCTTGCCCTTTCGGGTCTGTAACCCCTCCTTTTTCCACATTCTCTTTCCACATGGGTGTGGAAAATCATGTGGAAAATGTGCATAACTTTCTGCATAGTTTTTTATGGCTGTCGTTATGTCACCTTCACCCTCTCCTCTTTCTCCTTCAAACCCCCAATTTTTTCTCCCGGAGCTCTTGACAGCCCCAGGTCCAGGTGCTATAATGCTACCGCACAAAGAAGCAGGTACGGTTCCCCGTCCTCACCCCAGGCCAGCGCCAAAGGGTCAACAGGTCTGATACTCCGCCGGGTTTCCGGCGTGGTTTTGCTGTGATGTGGGAGCCTGACCGGCGGCCCGCATTTTTTATTGTCTGGAGGTGCTTTCCCATCGCTACCACAGGTCATCAAACCAACACAGAGATTCGCGACAAAGAAGTCCGACTGATTTCCGAGTCCGGCGAGCAGCTGGGCATCATGTCCTCTCAGGAGGCCCTGCGCCTGGCGGAAGAACACAACCTGGATCTGGTCAAGATCTCCCCCAACGCTGTGCCCCCGGTATGCAAGCTGATGGATTACGGCAAGTATCGGTTCGAGCAGACCAAGCGCGAGAAGGAAGCCCGTAAGAATCAGCGCGTGGTGGAGATCAAGGAGATCCGGATGTCCCCCAGCATTGATGTCAACGACTTCAATGTGAAGCTGAGAAATGCCCAGAAATTCCTGTCCGAGGGGAATCGGTGCAAGGTCACCGTCCGCTTCCGGGGCCGGGAAATGGCCCATACCAACCTGGGCCAGGACCTGCTGCTCAAGTTCGCCCAGGACTGCGGCGAGATGGCGGTCATGGACAAGTCCCCCAAGCTGGAGGGACGGCACATGTCCATCTTCCTGTCCCCCAAGCCGGCCAAGGACGCGAAAAAGTAAGTAAAGGAGTTTTTGTCATGCCCAAGATCAAGATCAAAACCCACAGCGGCGCCAAAAAGCGCTTCTCCCTCACCAAGACCGGCAAGGTCAAGCGCGCCATGACCAAGAAGCGTCACCTGCTCAACGGCCACGGCAAGACCACCAAGCTGAAGCGGGCTCTGCGCGGCACCACTTACGCCGACAAGACCAATGAGGCCGCCATCAAGCGCATGATCCTGTACAAGTAAGACGAGGGAGGGAAGAAACAATGGCACGAGTGAAAGGCGCGATGATGACGCGCAAGAGAAGAAATAAGATCCTGAAGATGGCCAAGGGCTATTGGGGGTCCAAGTCCAAGCATTTCCGCGTGGCCAATCAGGCCGTGATGAAGTCCGGCGTGTACGCCTATACCGGCCGCAAGCTGAAGAAGCGCGACTTCCGTCAGCTGTGGATCACCCGGATCAGCGCCGCCTGCAAGATGAACGGGATGAACTATTCCACCTTCATGAACGGCCTGAAGAAGGCCGGCATCGTCATCAACCGGAAGATGCTGGCTGAGCTGGCCGTCAACGACAAGGCTGCGTTCACCCAGCTGACCCAGACCGCCAAGGCGGCTCTGTAAAAGAGAATGTCAAACCGGGCCCGCTCCCCTGTCAGGGACGGGCCCGGTCTTTTATTTTCCTCTACGGCGACAGTGCTCCAAAGCCGGCAGACTCCACCACCTCCTGCCCCGTCTCTGTCAGCATAAACCGGGCGATCTTCCTGGCCGGGGAGTCCGGTTCCTCGTCCGCTCGGATCACCACATAGCAGTGGTCGGCCAGAGGATAGCTTCCGTCTCGTATGCTCTCTTCCGTGGGGGTCACCCCGTCAATGGCCAGCAGCTTCAGCTCCCGGTCCGTCACATCATCCAGTAACCAGTAATTGTTCTGATAGTAATAATACAGACTGTACCCCATTGCATAAGCCAGCGGGTCCTCCCGCATGGCCAGGGCCACATCAGTCAGAGCTGAACTCATGGCATAGGAAGTGAGTACATTGTGGACGTCCGGACTGAGAGACAGGGCGCCTCCTTCCAGGAAATACCGCTCCATCAGCGCGTGGGAACCACTGTCGCTGTTTCGTCGGTAGGGCAGCAGCTCTGCATCCGGGCCGCCCACTTGATTCCAGTTATGGCAGGTCCCCCGCACATAAATATCCTGGATCTGTCCCCTGCTCAGCCCCTGGATGCGATTCTCCGCATTGGTGAAAAATACCATCGCATCATATCCGATCGGGATGCACTCCAGCTCCACCCCGGCCTTCTCCGCCTGCTCCAACAGCTGGGCAGAGGGCAGGGTCGCGGCAAAGAGCAGGTCCGCCTCCCCCTGAATGAGCCTCTCATAGGACTGGTGGCTTTTGCTGTGCTCCGCCGGCATCTGGGGGTGTTGTCCCCGAAAGAGTGTCCAGTAGAGGGTTCTGGTGAAGGGGTAGGAGGAGGTGGAACCGTCGATGACCGGCATATTCCCCTTGTCCACCCCCAGGTCGACGGCCAGCTGATTGGGGTACCAGGGCCGGCTGTAGAACTCGTCTATCAGATCCACGGCCTCTCCCCGGGAGATTCCCCGCCCTGCCAGTGCCACCGCCTCCATTGCCGGGGTCCCGTCCTCGCCCAGCTCCTCGGTCTCCCGGTAGAGAACTGTGCCCCCGTATGGGGCCAGCTGCAGATAGCTGTTCCGTGCCCAGTCCGGGATGTCTTCCTTGTCCACCGCCTCCAGCTCCTCATAAGCGGCGGGCTCCTGCTGAAGCCAGCCCAGCAGATCCCAGGCACGGGCCAGCAACACGGTCAGCTCCGCCCGGGTGACAGGTCCTGTCGGGTCCGGGTCCAGCGGTTCAGACAGCAGTCCTCCCTCCTTGGCCGCCGCCAGATACCCGCAGTACCAGCCGTGACTCCCCCGGTGGTCACAGTCGGGCGTCTCCGCCGCCTCCAGACCCAGAAGCCGGTCCAGAATCGCCACCGCCTCTCCCCAGGTAAGGGGATCCTCCAGCCGCAGGGCCCCGTCCGGGTCCCCGCTGATCAGTCCCCGGGTTATAAGGCGCGCCACATCGAGGTCCACCCCCTCCCGGCGTTCCCTCTGGAACACCTCCAGAGGGCGGTCCGCCTGCTCCACCGGGACGGTAACGAACAGAAAGCCCTGGATGTAGCCGCTGGTCAGCGGAACAGGTTCTCCCGTGTCCCGGTATCGCACAGACAGCAGACTCTGCTCACTCCAGCTCAGCTCTTCCCCTTGGGGAAAGGGAACCCGGATCGTTACATATCGTCCCCCCTCCTCCTCACAGGTCCACAGGGAGTTCTCCGCCGCCCGGGCCGGCGGGACCAGAGGAAATAACAAAATCAGACACAATAAAATACCCAGACATCGTTTCATCCGAATCCCTCCCATCCTCTGCCATGGAGCCCCTTTCTCTGGATTAATCTTATTCCTTCCACGCGGAGAAAGAAACCCGGCTTCTGTCACAAAACCATTACAAAATCCTTACAAAACACGCCCTGTCCATCTGGACCGGGCGTGTTTCTTACGGCTGTTGACTGGAGAGGGCCTTCTTTTTCCGCTTGGCCGCCATATAGCGGTCCTCCTCGCTGAAGATACAGCCGCAGTATTTCTGCATATAGAATCCGTGAGCCCGGGCAAACTCCTGCCCCGCCTGAAACAGGGGGCGGAAATCCCGATAGAGAAAGGAAACTCCGTACTTCTCCCCCATCTCCCGGGCCGCCGCCGCAATGGCGTCGTGTCTTTGATAGGGAGAGATGAGCAGGGAGGTGGTAAAGCTGTCGTAGCCGTGCTGGGCGGCGTACCGGGCGGTCTCCTCCATGCGGACCCGGTAGCAGTAGGCGCACCGGCCGTCAATATTGTCCGCCACATGGGTGACAAAGGTGCGTAGATCATAGGTGCCGCCGATGATCAGCTTCATCTCGATTTCCTTGGCGTACTGCTCCAGCGTATGCTTCCGGGCCTGATACTCGGTGTAGGGGTGGATGTTGGGGTTGAACCAGAACCCGGTCACCCCCACCCCCTCCGACCGCAGCAGGTCGATGGGGCGGTTGGCGCAGGGGGCGCAGCAGATATGCATCAGGGTATTCATGCAAACTCCTCCAGGGGGAGAATATCTGTCTCCAGCTTTTTCCGCAGGGCGTAGGCCAGAGTCTGGGCGGTCCCGCCTCTGGGTTCCCCGTCGTACACGGCGATGATCCGGGCGGCGCGGTCCACCATATACCGGTTGCGCCGCATCATGCAGAACCGGTCGTAATGGTGCTGGATCAGCGTCTCGTAATCGCACTGATCCAAAATCTCCTGATACCGCTCCCGCTCCTCCGCCGGCCAGCGGTCCGCCTGGCTCTCACAGGGGCGCACCGCCTCCAGCGTGACGCCGGAGCGGCGGTTTCGCAGGTCCAGCACCGCCTGGGCGAAGTACAGGTCGCTCCCCCGGGCCATGCCGCACAGAAAGTGTCGGGCACCGGCCTCATAGGCCCGGTCCAGCGCCGCCGCCAGGGCCGTCTTCAGTGCAAGGCAGCGGGGGTCCCGCTCGTCGGTCCCCCAGGGCAGCTTGTCAGGGCGGTGGCCGGTGAAACAGCAGGCGGATTCCCGATCCATATGCGCCGCCCCCTCTCCCATCCGTTTTTCCCTATTGTACCTGAGGGGGAGGGGGAAGTCAACGAGAATTCGAAAATCTGTTCGAGCCTCATCCCTGTTTTTCGCCCTCTTTACCCTGCCTCCGTTCTTCCCTTCGGCTTGCGCTCCCGCCGCTTTTACAGCACGATCAGGTCCTTCGGGGAGCGGGTCATGTCCTCGCAGCCCCCCTCCTTCAGGATCAGCACGTCCTCAATGCGGACGCCGAACCGCCCGGGCAGATACACCCCCGGCTCGGCGGAAATCACCGCCCCGGCAGGGAGGATCCGGTTCTCTCCGGGGCTGGCGTTGGGGGTCTCGTGAATATCCAGTCCCAGCGAGTGGCCGAAGCTGTGGGTAAAATACTCCCCATAGCCCGCCTCCCGGAGCACCCGGCGGCCCGCCTCGTCCACCTCGCTGCCGGGCACACCAGCCCGGGCCGCATTGATTCCCGCCTTCTGGGCGGACAGGACAGCGGCATAGACCTCCTCCATCTCCTGGGTGGGCTGGCCCAGCGCCACCGTCCGGGTCATGTCGGAGCAGTAGCCCTCCACCTTGCAGCCGAAATCCATGGTGATAAACATGCCGGTATCCACCATCAGGTCGCCGGGGACGGCGTGGGGCCGGGAACCGTTGGGACCGGCGGCCACAATGGGATCGAAGGACACCTTCTCCCCTCCGCGGCTCATCATCTCGTACACCAGCCGGGCGGCGATCTCCCGCTCGGTCATGCCCGGACGGATAAAATTGAGAATCGCCTTGAAGGCCTCGTCGGTGATCTCCTGGGCCCGGCGCATGATGGCCAGCTCCTCCTCATCCTTGGCCGAGCGCAGCTCATCCAGCAGCTGCTGGGCGGGGGTGAGGATGCAGGGCAGCTCCTGGTCATACCGCCGGTGGGCGTCCACCGTCATGGCCCCGCTCTCAAAGCCCACATTGTGCAGGCCCTCCGCCTCCAAAAAGGCTCTGGCCTGGGCCAGGTGGCCGCTTCCGGCGCTCACCAGGGACACCTGGGCCCCAGTGATCTGTTCCCGGGCCGCCTCGATGTACCGCCCGTCGGTGGTGTAGTGGGCCCCGCTCCGGGTGACCAGCAGCAGGCCCTCCCCGTGAAAGCCCAGGGCATACCGCTCCCCCGACTCGCTGGTGATCAGCATGGCGTCCAGGCCATACTCAGGCAGCTTGTCGGCGATTTGCTTCAGATGGTTCACAGTGATCTTCCTCCGTTCCGCAGAGAGACAGAAGTGAGGAGACAGGAGATGGAAGGTTTGGAGTCCGGCAAAGCCGGACCAATCAAAATCGTTCCGCCTCCGGCGGAACACAACAATTCCTAACTCCTAATTCCTCATTCCCAACTTCCCAAATATTTCTCGTAAATTTCCTTCATCATCAAGGCGTCCTCCGCCTGCGTCCCCGCGCTTTCACAGATGAAGGTGGGGCTCCAGCCCCGGCGGGCCACCTCGGCGGCCAGGGGCGCCCAGTCCGGGCCGTATCCCCCGTCGTCGGCAAAGGTGCGGTGGCATTTCTCGCCCCCCTTGGGGGTGAACTCAATATGGGAGAAGTGGCTGTGGAAGCGGGCGGCCCGCTGTGTTCCCAGCACCTCCTCCACCCGGTCCAGCATCCGGGAAAACGCCTCCCGGCCGTCATCCGCCCCCAGGGAGCGGGCGTACAGGTGCCCGAAATCAATACAGGGGAGCAGCCGCTCATCCAGCGTGCACAGAGACAGCACCTCGTCCAGATCTCCCAGCTGGTTGATCTTGCCCATGGTCTCCGGACACAGGACAATGTGTCCGAAGCCAGCCCCGTCACAGGCGGCCAGCACCTCTTGCAGGGAGGACCGCGCCGTCTCCAGGGCCTCCCCTCTGGTGCGCTTCATCAGGGCTCCGGAGTGAATTACCACCCGTCCGGCCCCCATCCAGTCCGCCGCCCGGCAGGCGGCCAGGACATACCCAATGGTGCGCCCCAGCGCCTCCCGGTCCGGATTGGCCAGATTGATAAAATAGGGGGCGTGGAGCGACAGGGAAATTCCCGCCTCCCGGGCCTTCTCCCCCAGCTTCCGGCAGGTCTCCTCCCCCACGTGTACCCCCTTGCCGCACTGGTACTCATAGCAGTCCAGACCGCGGCCGGCAATCCAGCGGGGCGCATCCAGCGAGGATTTGTGGGTTTGGGAAAAGCTGTCGGAATTCCCGGCGGGACCGAATATCGCACTCATACAAAGGGCCTCCGTTTCCCCAGCAGGCGGAAAGGGGTCTCCACCGCATAGCGCAGATAGCGCCCCGGGTTACCCGCAAGCCGGATGGGTTCCACCAGCAGGGGGACCACCCCGGCCCGGCAGGCCCCCAGGGTATCGGTAAAGATCTGGTCGCCCACCATGACGGTCTCCTCCGGCCTGCAGCCCATGCGCTCCATGGCCCGGAGATAGCCCGCCCGGCCCGGCTTGCCCGAATGGCCCTGAAAGGGGGCCCCCAGCTTTTCCGCCAGGCGCTGGGCCCGGCCGGGCTTTCGGCTGTTGGACAGCAGAAACAGCTGGATCCCCTGTCCCTCCAGCGCCCGGGCCCAGGCGGCCGCCTGGGGGGTGGGCTCCTCCGCCCGGTACAGGGCCAGCGTATTATCCAGATCGGCCAGCACCAGGCGGATCCCCCGCCCGGCCAGAGCCTGGGGGCTGATCTCCGCCACGGTTTGATAGACCCCTCTGGGAATGGGCAGACAGGACACCGGCACGCGCCCTCCTTTGGTTCTAATTCCCGGCCGGCACCGCATAGAGTAGAGCACGCGCCCGGTCAGGTCAGCGCCTGACAGTATATCACATCGGGCCGGTTTGGACAAGGGGGCATCTTGCCATGACAGACACCTTCCTCATCACCCTCACGCCCCGGCAGCTGCCCGGTCTGCAGGGCTGGCGGGCCACCCCCGCCCTTCTGGCCTATCGGCTGGGACCGGGTCCCCACCTGCTCCGGGCCCAGGGCGCCGCCCCGCCCAGAGGCGCCCTGATGGTGCTGAACGATCAGGGGTACGACGGCCTGGGCCGGACCGGGCCGCTGTGCCAGGAAATTCTGCGGGAGTGTCAGGCGCGGGAACTGGGCGGCGCGGTGCTGGACTTCGACAACCGCCTTCCCCCATTGGAATCCGTATGCGCCCAGCTGGACGAGGGCTTTTCCCGCCGCGGACTGGCCCTGTATGTGCCCGAGGGCTACGCCTCCGCCGCCCCCCGCGCCCGGGTGATGGTCCCCTCCGCCCTGTCCGGCGGGTCTCTCGCCCTGCGGCTGGAGGAGGCGGCGGCACAGTTCGGCCCGGAGCGGATCGCACTGGCGCTGGAGCTGCGGGCGGAGGATTTCCCCCTCCCCTCCCCCTCCGGGTCCGGCCGCCCCCTGAGCCAGGAGGACCTGGAGTCGCTGAAACGCAGACTGTCCCCCTCCATCTTCTTCTCCGGGGAGCTCTGTGCCCGGTACTTCACCTATATGGACGGGGAGGGGACGGCCCACTTCGTCCTATTTGACGACGGGGATACGGCGGCCCGCAAGGTAGAGGTGGCCCGGCGGGCGGGCATCCACATCTTCCTGGCACCCTGGACTCAGGTGTCCTCCTGCGCGGCCCAGCTGGGGATGCGCCGCATGCAGCCGCCCGGAAAAAAATGAATCCAGGCAAAGCAGCCGGGGCGATTCGCCGCCCCGGCCGCTTTGCTTCTTCATCGGTTGTAATAGATCAGCATGCTCATCTCCACCCGCTCCTCCCCCAGATTCCGGTAGGTATGGGGCACGTCGGCGCAGAAACGGATGGAATCCCCCGGGGAGAGCTGATAGGCCGCCTCATCCACCGTGATCTCAGCCCGGCCCGCAAAAACCGTGATATACTCCTCCGCCCCTTTCAGATGGGGCTGGGCCGCCAGGCAACCCTGGGACTCGATCACGATCCGATAGGCCTCAAACAGCTTCTCCTCATCAAAGAGAAAGACTGGATAGTTCCGAAAGCGTCCGCCGTCCTCTTCCAGCGGAACGATGTCCGACTGCCATACGACGGATACCGGCTCCCTTCCCCGTTCCACCAGGGAGCTGAAGGGAACCTTATAGCCGTTGGCAATCTTCCACAGCACCGAGACCGTGGGATTGACATCTCCCTTCTCAATCTGAGCCAGCATGCTTCTGGATACCCCGGTCAGAGCGGCGGCCGCGTCCAGCGTCAGCTTTCTCTGCTCCCGAAATCGCTTGGCATTGCCCGCTACCACGCCGGTGACTTCCATCTCCATAAAAATTTCGCCCTCCCTGTTGACAGGATAAAAGACTAATAGTATGATATAAGAGAAATCCAGTATATTGGATTTTTCGCCACTATCTTATCACAGAAAGAGGGCGCTGTCAAAGATGTTTCCCTGGTTTTCCTTTCTCACCTATGCGGTCATTACCGCGGTCACACCCGGTCCCAACAACATTATGTCCATGTCCAACGGAAACCGCCTGGGCTTCCGCCGGGCCCTTCCCTTTAACCTGGGGATCGGCGTCGGCTTCTCCGCCGTCATGCTGATCTGCACCGCCTTCTGCTCTCTCCTGTCCGCCCTGATCCCCAAAATCCGCCTTCCCATGCTGATCCTGGGGGCCCTCTACATGCTCTATCTGGCCTGGGAGACTCTGCGCAGCAGCGGTCTGGAGGAAGACCACTCCCGCAGCGGCTTTCTTGCCGGCCTGCTGCTCCAGTTTATCAACCCCAAAATTTACATCTACTGCATCATGTCCATGGAGTCCTACATCCTCCCCTATTACAGCGGCCGTCCCCTTGTTCTGGCCGGCTTTGCCTTCCTCCTGGCGGGAATCGGCTTTCTCTTTACCCTGTGCTGGTCCGCCTTCGGCTCCCTGTTCCGAAAACTTTTCGTCCAGCACGCCAGGGCGGTCAACCGGATCATGGCTCTGCTGCTGGTCTACTGCGCGGTGTCTCTGTTCCTGTAATTGCGCATACAACATACAGCAGGACCGGGCGGCCAAAGGCCGCCCGGTCCTGCTGTAAAGCGTCAAATTCAGGTTCGAAGCCGGATCAGAACTGATCAAACAGAGCGCGGATCAGAACGATGGCCTCCTCCACGGTGGTATTGGCCTTGGGGGCCACACCCTCGCCCTTGCCGGCCATCAGGCCGTTGTTGGTGAGCAGGGCTACCGCCTCTACCGCCCAGCTGTCAATGTCGGCGGTGTCGTTGAAGCGGCTGCTGTCCACCTGAGTGCTGGTGTCGGTCAGCGTTGTGGTGCCGTTGGCCGCGTCCACATACTGGATGGCTCTGTTCAGCATCACGCAGATCTCCTGGCGGGTAATGGAGTCATCGGGGGCGAACACGCCCTCGCCCTTGCCGCTGGCCACGCCGGCGGCCACGGCCTTCAGGGCCACTGCGTCATCGGTATCCTGGAAGGTGTCCTCCGCCGGGGTAATCTCGGCGCCGGTGGCCTTTTCAATCATGTTCACGGCCAGCTCGGCAAACTGCAGGCGGGTGATCGGGGTCTGATAGCCGCCGTTGGTCCGCTCGGTGACCAGGCCCTTGCTCTGGGCGTCCTCAATCAGAGGCAGCGCCCAGTCGGAGGGAGTCTGCTGAGAGGGATCCGGCTGAGGCTCCGGGTCGGGGGCAGCAGTCCCGGGAACATTCAGGGTGTAAATGGTGCCCTGGCGGCTGAACTGTCCGCCCGTGGCCACCACATGGACCTTGTGCTCTCCGGCGCTCAGGGCGGCGGTATTCAGGTCATAGTAGTAGGGAGCCTGATTCACCGTGGCCATCAGTACGCCGTCCACATAGTACTCCACCGTGATGTCCCGGGTGCCCGGATAGCTCACATAGGCGGCCAGACGCAGGGTATCCGCCTGGGTCAGCTGGGTCTGGCTCAGTTCCTCCCATCCGGTGGCGGACGTCTGTCCTTCATACAGATAGGCTCCGTTGTCGGCAATGACCTTGTCATAGGCGGCCCGGACCGTGCTGTTGTCGCTGAGGGCATAGTCATACTGCTCGCCGGGCATGTTCACGTCAAAGTAGAACACGGCCTTCACCTCGGGGTAGACCATGTTCACATAGGAGTAGAACCGGGTGAGCTGATCCACCGCGTAATTGGTCTGGTCCCCGGAATTGCTCCGGTGGGCAAAGCCGCACTCGCTGATGATCATGGGCTTCCCGTGGGCCCGGGCCAGCTCCACCACGGGCTGAATGACGATCAGGGGGTCGTAGTCGTACACACCGGTGCCGTAGAAGGGGTTGCTGCCGGCAGCTCCGGAGAGGGAGTAGGCCATGGGGCTGCCGTTGAGATCATTATAGTTGGTGTTCTGATAGGTGGACACCCCGATCCAGTCCACATACTCATCCCCGGGATAGAACTGATCAATGGTCACGTTCCGGTTGCTGATGTCGTTGGGGGAGAAGACCATCTGAATGTTGGGGTAAGCGGCCGCCGCGTCAGCCACCTTCCGGAATGCCTGGATGTAAGTGTTGGGGTCGCACTCGGCCCAGTTGTTCATCTCAGCGCCCACCCGAAGCAGGATGGTGGCGTTCAGCTGACCCATGGCCCGCACGCCCTCGTTGATATAGCTGTCGGCAGCCAGGACCGTCTGGGCGCCCGCAGTTCCTTCCGGGCTGAAGTTCCAGGCCAGCTCGATCACGCCGCCGTTGGCAGCCTGACGGAAGTTATCCGAGGTGCCCATGTAGTAGTCGATCCAGTAATCCACCGAATAGCCGTCCTGGAAATTCACATACATCAGGGCAGCGGACTCATTGGGCTGCTCATGGCCCAGGGCAGTGCCGAACCAGGTACCGCTGGTGGGGCCCACCGAGTAGGGAGAGGGATCGCTGTTGCTCCGGGCATAGATTTTGGGGGTCTGGGCCGCCCGCAGGTAGTCCAGGCGGGCCTGCCCGTCCAGCAGGGTGTCGTCATAGCCGTACCCGTTGTCGTGCAGCCACTGGGCAAAGCTCAGCTGCCGCTCCAGCCAGGTGATTGCCCCGTCCACATCGCCGGTGACCTCACAGATCCAGGACGCCTGGGCGCATTTGGGCTCCAGATTCCAGCACACGTCCTGGCTCATACCCAGAGGCACCAGCAGGTCATAGGTCTGCTGGGCCACCGACAGGATGGCGTTGGTGTCCGTTCCGCCGGCGAGGGACTCCCACTGGTTATGCAGGGGCCAGTAGGAAGAGGGGTAAGTGAACGCCGACGCGCTGACGCACATGCTCGCTGACAGCGCCGCCGCCATGGCGACGGACAGGATCCGCCGCAGATACTTTTTCATGTCTGTTACCTCCATATTCCATTGAAGTTCCCGGCGTACAGCCGCCGGTTCTCTTTTCTTATTGTAATAAATTACAAATGTCCTTGCAAGATGCTGCCTGCATACTATTCAATATTTTTCCTTCCGTCTCTCTGCCCCGGTTTTCCCGCCGGGAGCGGGAAGAACCGACTTCTCAGGGGAAAAGGGCCTTTTTTATGAACTTTTTCCGAAAAGGCTGGACAGGCCGAATCGGTTGGATTATGATATAAGCTGTATCATTTTGGAGCTTCCGCCCCGGCGGGAGCCTGTCCATACGAGAGGATCTGCCTATGACCCATTCGTTTTTCGGCGGGGTCTATCCCGCCACCCGAAAAGCCAGCACCCGGCGCAAGCCCCTCGCCCCCCTCTCTCCCGCCCCGGAGGAGGTGGCCATTCCTCTGCTCATGTGCGCAGACGGCCTCTCCGCCCCCCTGGTCAAACCGGGCGACCGCGTCCTTCTGGGCCAGCCCATCGCCCGGCGGGCCGGCGGCGGAGCGGCCGCTCACGCCAGCGTCTCCGGCCGGGTGACCGCCGTTGAAAACTGCCCCCACCCCTGGGGCGGCGTTTCCCCCGCCATCGTCATCCGAAATGACGGCCGGGAGGCGCCCTGGGAAGAGATTCCCCAGCCCCTGACCACCCGGGAGGTCTCTCTGACCCTGCTCACCCAGCGGGTGGAGGAGGCCGGCATCGTGGGCATGGGGGGCGGAGGCGCCCCCATTTGGGAAAAGCTGGACCAGGCCGCCGGCCGGGTGGATACCCTGATCATCAACGCCGCCGAGTGTCAGCCCTATGTCACCGCCGACCACCGGCTGCTGCTGGAGCGGGGCAAGTACATTCTCCGGGGCGCCGAGCTGCTCTCCCGCTGCCTGGGGGCCAGCCGGACGGTTCTGGTCACCGAGGGCGACAAGCTCAACGCGGTGGAGTCGGTGGAGCACCGCCGGCTGGTCCGGGGCGGAACGGTGCGGCTGTGCACCGTGCGCACCCGCTATCCGCTGGGCGCGGAGAAGCAGATCATCCAGACCGTCACCGGACGGGAGGTGCCCCCCGGGGGTTCTCCCCTGGACGTCAAGTGCGTGGTGTTCAATCTGGCCACCGTTTACGCCATCCAGGACGCGGTGTTCCGGGGCCGGTCCCTGACCCACCGGGCGGTCACTGTCACCGGCGGCGCGGTCTCCCGTCCCCGGAATCTGTGGGTGCCCATCGGCACCTCCCTGCGCTGCCTGCTGGAAAACTGCGGCGGGCTGCGGGAACCTGCCGACCTGATGCTCACCGGCGGCCCCATGATGGGGATCCCCCAGGACAGCCTGGACACCCCGGTCATCAAAGACACCAACTGCCTGGTCTGTCTCACCAACCTGGAGCGCCGCCCGGAGCAGAGCGGCAGCGTGTGCATCCGATGCGGCAAGTGCGTGGCCGCCTGCCCCATGCACCTGGCTCCCACCTTCGCCCGGCAGGCGCTGGAACAGCACGATCTGGCCCGGCTGTCCAAGCTGCATCTGGAGGACTGCATCTCCTGCGGCTGCTGCTCCTACATCTGTCCGGCCCAGATTCCGCTGGTGGACCGGGTTCGCCAGGCCCGGCAGGCTCTGGAGAGAGGGGGATTTGAAATATGAATCAGATCTTTGCCCCCTCCTATCTCCCCCCTCAGCTGCGGCAGAGCGCCACCACCCGGGCCATGATGGCCGACGTGATGATCGCTCTCGTCCCCGCCCTGGGGATGGCCGTCTATTTCTTCGGCCCCAGAGTGCTCGCCCTGTGCGCCGTCTCCATCACCGCCTGTGTCTTCTTCGAGTGGCTCTACCGCCGTCTGACCCACCAGTCCAATCCCATCGGCGACCTGTCCGCCTGCGTCACCGGCCTGCTCCTGGCCCTCAGTCTGCCGGTCAGCTCCCCCTATTGGATTCCCGTGCTGGGGGGCGCCTTCGGCATTGTGGTGGTCAAGCAGTTCTACGGCGGCGTGGGCAAGAACTTCATGAACCCGGCCCTGGGCGGCCGCATGCTGGCCGCCACCTTCCCCATGCTCATGACCAACTGGCCCCAGCCTCTCCAGTGGCTGCCCCTGTTGGGGGTGGACGCCGTGTCCGCCCCCACCCCCCTGTCCTATCTCCACGAGGGCGTTCTGCCTCCCCAGGGGCTGGACCTGCTCTTTCTGGGCGACCGGGGCGGATGTATGGGGGAGGTCTCCGCCTTTGCCCTGCTGCTGGGCTTTGTCTATCTGCTGCTGCGCCGGGTGATTTCGGCTCGGATCCCCCTGGCCTATCTGGGGACGGCGGCCGCTCTGTGCCTGATCTTCTACCCGGCCGGGGTCAATCCTCTGGTCTGGACCGCCTATCAGCTGCTCAGCGGGGGTCTGCTCATGGGGGCGATCTTCTTTGCCACCGACCCCGCCACCACTCCGGTCACCCCCCGCGGCCAGCTGATGTTCGGCGTGGGCTGCGGCCTGCTGACCATGCTGCTGCGCTACTGCGGCTCCTACCCTGAGGGAGTGGGCTGGGCGATTCTCACCATGAACTGCATGGTCTGGCTGCTGGACCGGCTGGGCATGCCCCGCCGCTTCGGCGTCAGCCCCTTCACCGTCACCCGCCGCTGGCTGGACGGAATCCGGGACTCCCTGCTGGAAATCAAGTTTGTCCGCCCCCGCTTCCCCGCCGGTCTGGCCGGGCTTCGGGAGGGCCGGGCCCCCGGCGAGGTCTATCTGGATACCATCCGCTCTCATGTCAAGACCTTTGCCCCCCTGTTTCTGCTGCTGGCCGGCACCTGCGGCCTACTCACCGGCCTCCACCTGCTCACGGAACTGGACAGCGCCAGGGCCGAGCTGAGCCAACACCAGGCGCTGTTGTCCCAAGTGATGCCCCAGGCGGACTCCAGCTCCGAAACTCCCTATCGGGCCAACGGAGCCATGTCCATCCAGGCCGGCTATACGGATGAAGGAGAGCTGGTGGGCTATTGCGTCGAGGTGCAGAGCCACGGCTTCAGCGGCGTTATCACCATGGTGGTGGGCGTCAATCTCAACGGAGAGGTCACCGGCGTGGCGGTCACCAGCCACAACGAGACCAGCAGCATCGGCACGCGGGCCATGACGCCCGAGGCCCTGAGCCGCTATGTGGGCATGTCGGGCACCATCCGCAGCTCCGGAGACAACTCGGTGGACGCGGTGGCCGGAGCCACCGCCACCTCCCGCGCCATCACCGCCGGCGTCAACCGCGCGCTGGCCATCGTGGCCAATCTGGATACGGAAGGAGTGGACGAGTATGCGGACGGACAGCCGTAACGCAGCCCGCCTGGAGAGGAGGGACGCCCTGTGAACGCTGCGCTGGAACTGGCCGGGGTGGCTCTGGCCGCTCTGCTGTCGGAAAACATGGTTCTGGTCTCCTCCATGGGGGTGGGCACCGATCGTCTGACGTTTGAGGACCCCCGCCGCGCCCTGCGCACCGGAGCCTGCCTGACCCTGGTCATGGTGCTGGGCGGGCTGTGCGCCTGGCTGCTGGACCATCTGCTGCTGGGCTTTCTGGGCTGGCAGCACCTGCGCCTGCTGTGCTTTTCCCTGTTGATTCCGGGGCTGGTCGCCGCCCTGCGGCGGTTCTTCCGGGCCTGCATCCCCCTGTTATCCCAGCGGTGGGACGACAGTCTGGCCACCATCCCCACCAACTGCGCCGCCCTGGGCTCCGCGCTTCTCATCACGGAGCGGGGCTATGGACTGCTCACCGCCCTTGTCTTTACTCTGTTCGCCGGGCTCGGCGTCACTCTGGCCGTGGCCAGCTTCGCCAGTCTTCAGACGGAGGTGGACCTGGAGCGCTGCCCGCGGTTCTTCCGGGGCATTCCCATCAAAATGATCACCGCCGGCCTGATGGCCATGGGGCTGATGGGCTTTTATGGACTGCATCTGTCATAAGAACATCAAAAGCGCGCCGTGAAATCAGAGATTTCACGGCGCGCTTTTCCCTTCTGCCGTCAGCGGGCGCCCAGCTTGAACGAGGCGCACTCGGTCCCCTCGCACTGGGTGGGGGCGGTGCGGGAGCAGCCCACCTTGATGGAGTCCAGGGAACAGCAGTTCTGAGGACCGTTGTGGTAGGCGCAGGTGTCCACCGAACAGTGGATGCTGGTGTTGCAGGACTTGTTGTTGTTCATCATACAAAACCCTCCTTCTGTGGGATGGCTTTAGTATGCTCCGCTCGGTCCGGTCTCATTCCGGCCGAGGGCCGGATGATTCGGTTTTTTTCGCTTTGCTCTCTTCCGCGGATTCGGGGTACAGGCCCACGTCCTCCGGCAGCACGTCCACCACGCGGGGAATAAAGCGGCTGGCAAAACCGCCTCTGCCCCGGTTTTTCACATAAAAGTAGCCGATAACCGAGAACACCACCGCCCCCACAAAGTTGACGGCCAAATCCTTCATGGTGTCCAGAATCCCCACATCCAGATAGCCCCCCAGACCCAGGGAAATCTCCTCCCCGGCCTCGGTCACGACCAGCACATCCACAATGTCCCGAATGATTACCGGATTATTCCCGCCGGTTGGGTCCAGCATGACGGAAGAGATATTCTGCACCACGGCGTCCTTCTGCATGTCCAGCAGAAACAGCTGATCCATGGCGCACTCAAAGAACTCCCACACCACGCCCACCGTCATGGAGAAGCAGAACGCCGCGATCGCCATATAGACCGGGGAGAGGGACAGGGAGATCCGCTCGTGGCGGTTGCACAGGTCCACCAGGGCAAAGCCGATGGCGGCGCACAAAAAGCCGTTCAGGGTGTGCAGAATGGTGTCCCAGCCGCGGAAGGTGGTATAAAAAGAGCTGATCTCTCCCAGAATCTCCGCGGAAAAAATGAACAGCAGAATGATGATCTCCATGGTATTGGGCAGGTCCACCATCAGGGCCCGCTCCAAAATGGTGGGCAGCAGAAAGAGCACCAGCGTCAGCAGGCACAGGAACACACTCTCATAGTTGCCGTTGAAAAACTGGGCGATCATAACCGCAATCACCAGAAACCGCAGCAGCACATACACGGTCGCCACCACTCCCTTGCGGCGCAGGGCGGACCGGGCGGTCCGCAGGATATGGCCCAGTCCTCTCTTTTCCCGTCGCTCCATGGCGCCCCCTCCTTGTCTGTCTTTCATGAATTCAGTATAGGGGACGGGTCCGGGAAAGTCAAGAGCGGGTCCGCTCCCGCATAGACTGCTCCGGAGGTGAATGTTCATGGATCTTCGCAACCGGACTATTACAGTGGGAGAGCTGCTGGACAACCCGAAATCCCGGGCAGTGTTCCAGCGCCGCTTCGGCAAATTCCTGCGCCACCCGCTGGTCGGGGCCGCCCGCACCCTCACCCTGGCCCAGCTGGCCGAGATGGCGGCGGTCTATCTGCCGCAAAAAACCATTCAGGATACCATTCGGGAGCTGGAATCCCTCTGACCTCGGGTGGGCGCCCCCTTCCGCAGCCCAGAAGGGGGCGCTCGTCCGGAAAAGCGCAAATTCTCCCCGGGAATGGGTTGTCAGGCGGGGAATTTTCGGCTACAATGAGTTTGTGACTTTACAGTGGGAGGAACTGCCATGGACATCACCCTGCGCCGGGACGGAGCCGTCCCCTTTTTTGCCTGTGACGACCCGGCGTGGCGCGGGGCGGCCCACGGCTTCTCCACCCGTCTGGGGGGAGTATCCCCCGCCCCCTGGGACAGCCTGAATCTGGGCGCCGGGCGTGGGGACGAGCCGGCCCGGGTGGCCGAAAATTTCCGCCGGTTCTGCGCGGCGGTGGGGGCCGATCCGGACGCGCTGGTGAAAAACCACCAGGTCCACAGCAGTGTGATCCGGAGGGTGGACCGCTCCGACTGCCTGCCCGACCCGTCTTCCCCCGGCGTTCAGGAGGCGGACGGGCTGATCACCGACCGGCCGGGCGTCTGTCTGACCATCTTCTCCGGGGACTGTATTCCCATCCTGCTCTATGATCCGGTCCGCCGGTGCGTTGCCGCCGCCCACGCGGGCTGGCGGGGAACGGCGGCCGGCATTGCCGCCCGGGCGGCGGAGGCTATGATCCGGGATTACGGCTGTGACCCCGACCACATTCTGGCCGCCATCGGCCCCGGCATCGGCCCCTGCTGCTTTGAAACGCACGCCGACGTGCCCGACGGTCTCCGGGCCGGTCTGGGCGCCGATGCGGACCCATGGATCCGCCCCCTCCCCGGCGGGGAAAAATTTCTGGTGGACCTGAAGGGGGCCAACGCCCGCTTTCTGGAACGCGCCGGCCTGTCCCCCGCCCATATCGCCCTGTGTTCCGCCTGCACCGCCTGCCAGAGCGACCTGTTCTGGTCCCACCGGAAGCTGGGGAGCCGCCGGGGCAGTATGGCCTCCGTCATCCAACTGATCTGATTCAAGAGGAGCGCTCATGAAACGACTGTCCTCTCTTTTTCTCTGCATCACCCTGCTTTTTTCTCTGTCCGCCTGCGGCGAAGGCGGCGTCTCCCCCCCTTCGGGCTCGTCTTCTCAGACCGATGATCCGCTCCCGGCGGAGGAGACCGTCCCCTTTACCCTGCCTGTCTTTCTGGACTTCAGCCTGCACCCTGTTCTGGGGGCCAACCGGGCCAATCTGACCCTCTCCCCCCTGCTGTATGAGAGTCTTTTCCTGGTGGACGAGCAGTTTCAGGCCGTCCCCGTGCTGTGCCAGACCTACTCCGCCAGTGAGGACATGCTGGTGTGGACCTTCACGCTGCGCGCCGGGATCACCTTTTCCAACGGAGAACCGCTTAACGCTCAGTCTGTGGCCGCCGCGCTGGAGCTGGCCCGCCGGGAGGACAGCCGATACGCCTCCCGCCTGGCCGACGTGTCCTCCATCTCCATCAGCGAGGAGGACAATCTCACCCTCACCATTACGCTGACCCGGCCCAACGGCAGCCTCCCCCTCCTGCTGGATATTCCCATCGCCCTGGGCGAAGGGGACAGGCCCCTGGGCACCGGCCCCTACGTGCTGTCCGGCGGAGGGGACGGGCTTGCCCTCTCCCGGCGGGACGACTGGTGGCAGGGAATTCAGCTCCCCCTGGAGGAGATTCCGCTGTACCATGTGGCGCGCAGCGACGAGCTGATCTACGCCTTCGACGCGGGCAACATCTCCCTGCTGGATGTGGACCTGATGGCCACCAACGCCCTGGGCTACGGGGGCAACTATCAGGCCTGGGACTATGCCACCACCGATCTGGTCTATCTCGGCTTCAACACCCGGACCGGACCGTGCCGCGACGCCCAGGTGCGTCACGCCCTGGCCCGGGCCGTGGATCGGCTCCCCCTGGTACAGACGGTCTATGCCAGCCACGCGGTCCCCTCCTCCCTCCCGGTCCACCCGGACAGCCCCCTGTACAGCCAGGCGGCCGCCGATCAGCTGGACTATGCCCCGGAGGAGCTGGCCGGCCAGCTGGCCGATCTCGGTCTGGAGGGACAGACCCTCACCCTGCTGGTCAACCGGGAAAATGAGGCCAAAACGTCCGCCGCCCAGCTGATCGCCTATCAGCTGGAGTCCACCGGCCTGACCGTGCAGGTGGAGCAGCTGTCCTTTGAGGAGTATACCACCGCCCTGGCCGCCGGCAGCTTTGACCTGTATCTCGGGGAGACGGTGCTCACGGCCGATTTTGACCTGTCCCACCTTCTGTCCTCCGCGGGCAGTCTCAATTACGGGGGCTGGACGGCCACCGCCGCCGACGCCCTGCTGTCTGTGCTCCGCGCCGCCCCGGAGGCGGAGCGCCCCCGGGCCGCCGCGGATCTGTTCGCCTATCTGGAGCAGGAGGTCCCCATCGTCCCCCTGCTGTTCAAAAACGGTTCGGTGCTCACCCAATGGGGGCGGGTGTCCGGGCTGAATCCAATCCGCAGCAACGTCTTTTACCAATTTGAAAACTGGACCGTCTCATAACCCACCCGCGGCCGCCCGGCCCGGGGAGACAAACCAAAAGGGAGGAATCGAGAGATGAGTGTTTACCGCTGTTATTCCCAAAAAAAGCCCGGCTTCGACGTAGAGGCCCAGGGCCTGTGCCGCCAGCTGCAGGAGCAGCTGGGCGTGTCCGGATTGAAGTCCGTCACCATTCTCAACCGCTATGACGCCGACGAAATCGACCCCGCCGTCTATGAGCGGGCCAAAGGCATCGTTTTTTCCGAACCCCAGGTGGACGTGATCTATGACGAGGACTTTCCCCGGCCTCAGGTTCCCCACTCCATCCTGGCGGTGGAGGCCCTGCCCGGCCAGTTCGACCAGCGGGCCGACTCCTGCGAGCAGTGCATCCAGCTGATGGCCGGGGTGGACCGCCCCCTCATCGCCTACGCCAAGGTCTACCTTCTGGAGGGAGAGCTGTCCGGCGAGGATCTGTCCAAAATCCGGGATTACCTGATCAACCCGGTGGAGAACCGCCAGGCTGAGATGGACAAGCCCCTCACCCTGGTCCGGGAGCACCCCGCCCCCGACCATGTCGCCGTGCTGGAGGGCTTCACCGCCCTGGACGAGGCCGGGCTGAAGGCGCTGCTGGAGCAGCTGGGGCTGGCCATGGACCTGGATGACCTGAAGTTCCTCCAGGCCTACTTCCGGGACGACGAGAAGCGGGACCCCACCATCACCGAGGTGCGGGTGGTGGACACCTACTGGTCCGACCACTGCCGCCACACCACCTTCTCCACCCATCTGGATGAGATTCAGATCGACGACCTGGACGTCCAGGCGGCCTATGAGCAGTATCTGGCCGCCCGGGTGGAGGTCTATGGAGAGGAGAAGGCCGCCAAGCGGCCCCAGACCCTCATGGACCTGGCCACCATCGGGGCCAAGACCCTGAAGAAGCGGGGCCAGCTCCCCGAGCTGGACGAGAGCGAGGAGATCAACGCCTGCTCCATCCACGTCCCCGCCCAGGTGGACGGCCAGGAGCAGGACTGGCTGCTGATGTTTAAAAACGAGACCCACAACCACCCCACCGAGATCGAGCCCTTCGGCGGCGCGGCCACCTGCATCGGCGGCTGCATCCGGGACCCCCTGTCCGGCCGGGTGTACGTCCACCAGGCCATGCGCTTCACCGGCGGCGGCGACCCCCGGGTGCCCCTGGCCCAGACCACCCCGGGCAAGCTGCCCCAGCGGAAGCTGGCGGTCACCGCCGCGGCGGGCTACTCCTCCTACGGCAACCAGATCGGCCTGGCCACCGGCCATGTGGCCGAGGTGTACCATGAGGGCTACATCGCCAAGCGCCTGGAGTGCGGCGCGGTGGTGGGCGCCGCCCCCGCGGAGAACGTGCGCCGGGAGCGCCCCGCCCCCGGCGACGTGGTCATCCTCCTGGGCGGCCGCACCGGCCGGGACGGCATCGGCGGGGCCACCGGCTCCTCCAAGAGCCACAACCAGAAGTCCCTGACCACCATGGCCTCCGAGGTCCAGAAGGGCAACGCCCCCGAGGAGCGGAAGATCCAGCGGCTGTTCCACAACGGCGAGGTCACCCGTCTGATCAAGCGGTGCAACGACTTCGGTGCCGGCGGCGTGTCGGTGGCCATCGGCGAGCTGGCCGATGGTCTGGAGATCAACCTGGACGCGGTGCGCAAGAAGTACGAAGGCCTGGACGGCACCGAGCTGGCCATCTCCGAGTCCCAGGAGCGCATGGCGGTGGTGGTGGCCCCCGAGGACGCGGACCAGTTCATGGCCGCCGCCCGGGAGGAAAATCTGGAGGCCTATCCCGTGGCCGTGGTCACCGAGAGCCCCCGCATGGTCATGACCTGGAAGGGCCAAAAAATTGCCGACCTGTCCCGGGACTTTTTAAACACCAACGGCGCGGTGAAGCACGCCGCCGTCCGGGTGAAGAAGCAGGACCGCGCCGCTCTGGGCGCGGAGCAGTTCCAGTCCCTGCGGGAGATGGCCGCCAGCCTGAAGTGCGCCAGCCGCCGGGGACTGACCGAGCGGTTTGACGGCTCCATCGGGGCGGGCAGCGTTCTGATGCCCTTCGGCGGAAAGACACAGCGCACTCCCGCCCAGGCCATGGCCGCCCTGTTCCCCGTCCTGCCGGGGCAGGAGACCGACCAGGCCAGCGTGATGGCCTGGGGCTTTGACCCGGACCAGATGATGGAGGACCCCTTCCAGGGGGCGTACAGCTCTGTGGTGACCTCGCTGGCCAAGGTGGCGGCCGCCGGCGGCGACTACCACAAGGCCTATCTCACCTTCCAGGAGTTCTTTGAAAAGCTCCGGGATGAGCCTCAGCGCTGGGGCAAGCCCTTTGCCGCCCTGCTGGGCGCGTTGAAGGCCCAGCTCTCCTTCGGCCGGGCGGCCATCGGCGGCAAGGACTCCATGTCCGGCTCCTTCCTGGACATGGATGTGCCCCCCACCCTCATCTCCTTCGCCATCGCCCCCGTCAAGGCAGGCGAGGTCCTCTCCCCCGAGTTCAAGGCGGCGGGCCACCCGGTGTACGCCTTCGGCGGCTCCTCCGACGCAGAACAGCTGAGAGAGGCCTGGGACACCTTCCATGACCTGCATCGGCAGGGCAAGGTAAAGGCCGCCTGGGCGGTGGAGAACGGCGCGGCGGAGGCCGTGATGAAAATGTCCTTCGGCAACTCCATCGGCTTTGCCAGCGACTCCCAGGCGGGCGTCCCCTGGTGGGGTCCCTGTCCCGGCATGATCGTGGCCGAGCTCACCGAAGCGGTGGATCTGCCCTGCGCCGTCCGCATCGGCGTGACCACAGCGGAACCCACCATCGCCATCGGGGCGGAAAGTGCCTCCATTGAGGAGCTGCTCCAGCTCAATGAGAGCGTGCTGGAGAAGGTGTACCCCACCCGCGCGGGCACCACCGAAACCGTGGCCCCCATCTCCTGGGACAAGCGCTCCGCTGCCGTGTGCCGGCACAAGGCGGCCCGCCCCAAGGCGGTCATCCCCGTCTTCCCCGGCACCAACTGTGAATACGACACGGCCCGTTCCTGCCTCCGGGCGGGCATCGAACCGGAGATCGTGGTCATCCGCAACCTGACCCGCGATCTGCTCACCCAGTCGGCCCAGGCCCTGGAGGCGGCCATCCGCTCGGCCCAGATGGTGGTCCTCCCCGGCGGCTTCTCCGGCGGCGACGAGCCCGAGGGCTCGGGCAAGTTCATCGCCTCCTTCCTGCGCTCCCCCGCCCT
>CALWVX010000008.1 GCA_944385065.1 uncultured Oscillospiraceae bacterium
CTGGAGAAGGGCTACGCCATCGGCGGGGAGCAGTCGGGGCACATGATCTTCCTGGAGCACGCCACCACCGGCGACGGACAGCTCACTGCCCTTCAGATGCTGGCTCTGCTGAAGGAGAGCGGCAAGAAGGCCTCGGAGCTTTTCGGCGTGTGTCCCCGGTATCCCCAGGTGCTGATCAACGTGCCGGTGGCCGACAACGATGTGAAGAAGGCCGTCATGGCCAATCCTCTGCTGGCGCAGGCGGTTCAGCGGGAAGAGGCCGGGCTGAACGGCGAGGGCCGGGTGCTGATCCGCCCCTCCGGCACCGAGGCGCTGATGCGGGTGATGGTGGAGGCCAGAAGCCAGGAGGCCGCCCAGGCCACCGCCCAGCGGCTGGCCGATCTGGTGTCCACCCTGTAAGGGGAAAGTTGTCGGGAATTTTCACAAAAAGATTCCCGAAAACCCTTGACAAATCTGAGTATTTTGTTTATTATGAACGATAAGGAGCGTATCAGAACCAGGCGGGAATCCACCGGTCCCTTGTCGGATGAGGACCTGTGCGCCCGGGCCGCTCAGGGAGATCCCTGGGCGGAGACGGAGCTGGTACAGCGGTACGGCCGCCTTGTGCGGGCCTGCGCCCGTCCCCTGTTTTTGGCGGGCGGGGACAGTGAGGACCTGATTCAGGAGGGAATGCTGGGTCTGCTTACTGCGATCCGGGGGTTTGACCCAGGCAGGGATACCGCGTTCCGGACCTATGCGGAAATTTGCATCCGAAGCCGACTGCTGTCTGCCGTTCGGGCGGCACAGGGCGGCAAACATGCCCCATTAAACCAGAGCATTTCCTATGAGCCACCTCTTTTTGACGGAACCGGTGCGCACCCCGACCTGAGCGCAGAGAGCCCGGAGGATGTGGTGATCGGCAGAGAGGAACTGCGGGAGCGGCTGGCCGCCCTGCGCAGTCAGCTGTCGGAGCTCGAGGGACGGATTTTGGCCTTGTATCTCAGCGGGCTGTCCTGCGGAGAGATCGCCCGGCGGGCGGGCCGATCCAAAAAATCGGTGGATAACGCCATCCAGCGCATCCGCCGCAAAATGGCCCGGGGCTATTCTTCCGGCGAATCCAGCGAGAGCTGATCGCAATATTACGACCGTCCGGCAAAGCCGGACAACGAGTCAAAGAGAGGGAAATCCAATGTACGAAGACAAGATCCTGGTATGCAAAGAGTGCGGCAACGAGTTCGTCTTTACCGCTGGTGAGCAGGAGTTCTATGCCGAGCGCGGCTTCCAGAACGAGCCCCAGCGCTGCAAGCCCTGCCGTGACGCCCGCAAGAACGCCGCCCGCGGCCCCCGTGAGTACTTCACCGCCGTGTGCGCCGCCTGCGGCGGTGAGGCGAAGGTGCCTTTCGAGCCCAAGTCCGACCGTCCCGTCTACTGCAGCGAGTGCTTCGCCAAGATGCGCGAGCAGCAGGGCTGATAAAGCTTTTGCCACAAGAAAGGGCGCCCGTTCGGGCGCCCTTTTTCTGCCTTATGGGGGATTGGGCGGGCGAGCCGCAACCCCCGGTTGCGCAGATTCCAGCCCGAGCTGGTGGACCCGCAGCCCCATGATTTGTCAAAATAGGGGAGAAAGGAGTGATGGATTATGATGCCTGTGACAGAGATGCCGCCCGCCTTTTTCCTGCTGCTTCTGCCCCCGGCCCTGGCCATCGCGGCCGGCCTGCTGATGTTCTTCCTGGGCCGCAGCTGGGTGCGCCGCAGGTGCGGCGGGGCAGGGAAAAAGGATGTCTGAACTGCCGGAGGCCCGCATTCGGGAGAAAAACGGATTTTTTGAAAATTTCCCATTGAAAAAAGAAGCCGGTTCGGCTATACTATCCCTGTAATCCTACAAGAATGGAGGAGATTCTCTTGACCATTACCAAGGACACCATCATTGGTGATATTCTGACCATCGCCCCCCAGACTGCGCCCCTGTTCATGAACATCGGCATGCACTGCTTGGGCTGCCCCGCCTCCCGCGGCGAGACGGTGGAGCAGGCCTGCATGGTCCACGGGGTGGACCCGGATGAGCTGCTGGCTCAGGTCAACGCCATGATCGACGCCCAGTAAAACCGCACATGGCACCAAAAGGGGGAGCGGCGCGTCCGTTCCCCCTTATTTTCGCCGTCTCAGTACTGGCGGAGGGGAGAGGGAAGATGAGGTTTGCTATCATGATGGGCAGTCCCCGGCGGTCGGGCAACACCGCCGCCCTGGTGGGGGAATTTGCCGACGAGTGCGCCCGGATGGGGGTGGAGGTCCAGGTGATCTCCCTGTATGACCGGGCTGTAAATCCCTGCCTGGGCTGCAAGGCCTGTCAGGACTGCTTTGACGGTCCCGGCTGTGTTCAGGACGACGACTTTGAGGAGATTTTTTCCGCCATGGCCCGGAGCGACGGAATTGTGCTGGCCACTCCCATTTACGCCTGGTACTGCACCGCCCCCATGAAGGCGCTGCTGGACCGGACCATCTACGCGGGCATGAAGCGGTACGGCAGAGAGCGGGGGCCCGCGCTGCTGGCCGGCCGGCGGGTGGCCTCCCTTGTGACCTGCGGCTACCCGGCCGAGAAGGGAGCCGACCTGTGGGAGGAGGGGCTGAAGCGGATGTGCCGCCACTGCGGTATGGAGTACATGGGCATGTTCTGCCGCCGGGACCGGGGCGGAGACGAGCCCTTTTGGGATGAGGAGAAGGCCCGGGCGGTGCGGGACTTTGCCCAGGCCCTGCGCCTGGCGATCCAGGTGGACGGCCTATGAGCGGGCGGATCACTCTGTCCCCCCGGCTGGCCATGGCGGCCGGGCTGGTGCCCCGGGGGACGGTTCGGCTGGCCGACATCGGCACCGACCACGCCTATCTCCCCGTATGGCTGCTCCAGCATCAGGATGAGGAATTTTATCTGGACCGTGTGATCGCCGCCGATCTGCGGTCCGGTCCCCTGGATCGGGCCCGACAGACCGTCCGGGAGGCGGGCCTGCTGGACGAGGTGGAATTCCGCCTGTGCGACGGACTGGAGGGGCTGCGGCCCGGCGAGGCCGACGTGATTGTGATTGCCGGCATGGGAGGGGAGACAATCGCCCATATTCTGGCCCACGCCCCCTGGCGGGACTGGACGGGCATTACCCTGATTCTCCAGCCCATGTCCTCCATGCCCGATCTGCGCCTTTGGCTGCAGGAGCACGGCTTTGCCATTCAGCGGGAGGAGCTGTGCCGGGAGGGGGATTCCCTTTACACCGCCTTTCTGGTGCGGGCGGGGGCCATGGGGCCTCTGACGCTGGGCGAGCTCTGGGCAGGCGAGAACCGGCCGGGCCCCCTGCGGGGGAGCTGGCTGGATCTGTGGCTGGCCCGGGTGGAGCGGGCGCTGGGCGGCATGGCGCTGGCCCGGGAGGGGGGCGACCCGTCCCGCCGCCGGGAGCTGGAACAGGTCCGGCAGGAGCTGGCCGAGATGAAAAAGGAGTGGGAGACATGGCAACAGTAAATGAGATTTATGGGGCGCTGGACCGCTGGGCCCCATTTTCCATTCAGATGGACTTTGACAACGCCGGCTTTCTGGTGGGGCGGGGAGAAAAGCAGATCGGCCGCGCGCTGGTCTCTCTGGACATCACCCTTCCCGTGGTGGAGGAGGCCGTCCGGCTGGGGGCCGGACTGATCGTCTCTCACCACCCGGTCATCTTTCACCCGGTGAAGAGGATCACCGACGAGGAGCCCACGGGGAGAATTCTGCTGGCCCTGGCAGAGAACGGAATTGCCGCCCTGTGCGCCCACACCAACCTGGACGCCGCCGCGGGCGGGGTCAATGACTGTCTGGCCCGGGCCCTGGAGCTGGGAGAGCCGGGTCAGCTCCACCAGGACGGCGTTCTGCCGGACGGATCGCCCTATGGCATCGGCCGGGTGGGGACGGTCCACTGTCCCGGCCTGTCCGCCCGGGCATATGCCGCCTTTGTGAAGGAGAAGCTGTCCGCCGCCTCGGTGCGCTATGTGGACGCGGGCCGGACCGTATCCCGGGTGGCGGTGGGGGGAGGCTCCTGCGGTTCCATGCTGTCTGACGCGGCGGAGGCCGGGTGCGATACCTTTGTGACCGCCGATGTGAAATACGACGTGTTTCTCCAGGCTCAGGCCCTGGGGCTCAATCTGATGGACGCAGGGCACTATGCCACCGAGGCGGTGGTCTGTCCCGCTCTGGTCCGCTTCCTGTCCGGGAAGTTCCCGGAGCTGGAGGTTGTCCAGTCTCAGGTCCACAAGGAGGTTTATGCCGGTGTCTGAGCTGCTGCGCGGAAAGCGGCGGGACTGGGCGGTCTGGGCCCTGATTTTTCTGCTGCTGCTGACCCGGGCCTGTTCCTGGGGAATCCAATACTGGCCCCAGCTGGACGACTATATCCAGCTGCACAACGCCGCCTCGGCGGAGAGCTTCTGGGGGCTGCAGGAGTCCATGGGGATTCTGGGTGCCAGACCGCTGGCCGGGCTGGCTGACTACTATGTCTGGGGTCCCATGTTCGACGTCATGATTCTGGGCGTGGCCATCATCTCCATGCTGTACGCCGCCTGCGCCGTGCTGCTCCGGCGGCAGCTGGGCCGGTATTTTCCGGTGGGCCCGGTATTCCTGGTCGTGTTCGCGCTGCTCCCCCTGGGGGTGGAGGGCACTTACTGGATGTCGGCCTCCACCCGGGTGGTCTGCGGGCTGTTTTTTGCCGTTCTCACCGCCCAGGCCTTTCTGAAATGGATGGACGGAGGGAAGTGGCCCTGGGCGGCGCTCTATCTGGCGCTGCAGCTGCTGCCCATGGGGTTTTATGAGCAGGCGGGTATTTTTTCCGTCACCTTGACGGTGGGGCTGGCCATTCTGGAGGTGATCCGCCGCCGGAGCCGGCTGCGCCGGGCGCTGCTCTCCCTGTGGGGGCTGCCCGCCATGGGAATCTATTTTTGGGTGACCAGCTTTTTCTCCGCCGGCAGCATGTTCAGCAGCCGCAGCGAGATCATTCTGCCCAATGACCCCTGGTGGTGGACCACCTTCCTGCCTCAGGTGCTGGAGCAGTTCCGGGAAGTTTTTGTGGACGGGAATTTCTATACGCTGGCCAAGGGATTCCTTCGGGGGATGCAGGCCGCTTTGAGCGGTCCCCTGCTGGGGTGGCTGCTGGCGGCTGCCGTCCTGTGCGGGCTGCTGTGGTTTGTCCTGTCCAGGGGCAGGGGGGAGCCGGAAGGGGAGGAGAAGCCTCTGTCCCCCTGGCTGGCGCTGGTGGCCGGGATTCTGCTGGTCCTGGGCCCCATCAGCGTGTTCCTGGTGCTGGGCAACCCCTGGTTTTCCTTCCGGGGAGCGGTGTCCGCCTTTGCGGGGCTGGCCCTGCTGTGTGATACCGCGGTGACTGTGATCTGGCGCCGCCTGCCCGGCTTCCGGCAAGGACCGGCGGTGCTGGCTGCCGTATGCGCGCTGGTGTTCTGGGTGGCTGGGGCCTCGGAAATCGGGGACTACAAGGCGACCTATGAGAACGATCAGCAGGTGGCCGCGGATGTGCTGGCCGCGCTGGAGGAAGAGGTCCCCAGCCGGGACGGGCAGCGCATCGGAGTGCTGAATGTGGAGCCCTCCTATCTGCCCGACCAGAACTACTACTATCATGAGCACATCCACGGCTGTACCGAGAGCGCCTGGGCGTTTCAGGGTCTGCTGACCTGTCTGGGAGATGGGAAGGCCTGGGACGTGACCCCGTTGCCCGCCGCCCCCATGTACTACCAGTGGAACCAGGCCACCAGCCGCCCGGATACCTTCGACCTTCTTTACCTCTATGACGGCCGGAGTGTGGAGCGGGTCACACTGGAACAGGCCGGGGAACACGATTTCCTGGTGCTGAACGGGGCGGGGGAGACCGTGGCCGAGATCTGGGAGGAGAGCGACGGCCTGGGCTATTTCCGGCTGGCGGAAGAAAACTGAAAAAATGCTTGCATTTTTGATAATCCTGTGGTAAAATCCTTTGGTCTGAATAACGGGCGGTCCTCTGCGGCGCTCCCTCCCGGGAGGAGGCGGGCAGAAAGCCGGAACGAACGCCTATACAACAGGAGGAAATTAACATGGATCTTTTGCAGGCTTTTTCCGAGAAGTACAAGAAGGAGGAGCCCCCCGTTGTGGCCATCGGCGACACCGTCCGCGTGCACCTGAAGGTCAAGGAGGGCAACCGGGAGCGTATTCAGGTCTTTGAGGGGATCGTGATCGCCAAGAAGCACGGCGGCATCGAGGAGACCTTCACCGTCCGCCGCGTGTCCTACGGCGTCGGGGTGGAGAAGGTGTTCCCCGTCCACTCCCCCTCTGTGGAGAAGATCGAGGTGGTGCGTCACGGCAAGGTGCGCCGCGCCAAGCTGTACTACCTGCGCGGCCGCGTGGGCAAGGCCGCCAAGATCAAAGAGGCCCTCTGATCCGAAGCAAAAAAGGAGCGGTGCAAACCGCTCCTTTTTTCTTATAGCTCCGCGCCCGCGAACAGGGGAGTCTGGAGCGGAGCAGGGTGTAAATCCTACAGCTGCCGCTCCGCCGCGGACGGCGCGGATGGAGCGGTGTCCTCCGAGATATGTTGGAAATAAGGTGAGAACATGTTTCAGACAACCACAAAAAATGGTCGGGTGCTGGTGTGGATTCCGGCGGATCGGGCCATCCCGGACGGGGATACGGCGCTGGAGCTGGCGGTTTCTGCCCGATATGAGACGGGCGGCAGCCGGCTGATCATCCCCAAAGAGTGCTTTCCGCCGGAATTTTTCCGGCTGAGCACCGGGCTGGCAGGGGAGATTCTGCAAAAATGGACCAACTACCAGTTCCAGGCGGCCATCTATGGAGATTTTACGCAGGAAACTGCCGCCAGTAAGCCCCTGCGGGATTTTATAAAAGAGAGCAACCGGGGCAATACAGTCTTTTTTGTCCCCGCACAGCAAGAGGCGGCGGACCGCCTGAGCCAGATGTGACGGGCGAGTCAGGAGGAGAAGGAAAATGAACATTCAGTGGTATCCCGGCCACATGACCAAGACCCGGCGGCAGATGGAGGCCGACCTGAAGCTGGTGGATCTTGTGGTGGAGCTCATTGACGCGCGCATACCGGTCTCCAGCCGCAACCCGGACATCGACGCCATCTGCGGCGCCAAGCCCCGGCTGGTGGTGCTCAACCGGGCGGATCAGGCGGACCCGGCGGGCAGCCGCCGGTGGGCGGAATATTTTCGCGCCCAGGGCCGGCCGGTGCTGGAGACGGACGCCAAGACCGGAAAGGGCGTGGGCCAGTTCTCCGCCGCCGTCCGGGAGGTTCTGAGCGAGCAGATCGCCCGGTGGCGGGAGAAGGGACTGGTGGGCCGGCCGGTGCGGGCCATGGTGGTGGGCGTTCCCAATGTGGGGAAATCCACCTTCATCAATAAGGTGGCCGGCCGGAAATCCGCCAGGGCCGGCGACCGGCCCGGCGTCACCCGGGGCAAGCAGTGGGTCACCGTGGACCGGGGCCTGGAGCTGCTGGACACCCCGGGCATCCTGTGGCCCAAGTTCGAGGATGCCCAGACCGGCCTCCATCTGGCCTTTACCGGAGCGGTGAAGGATGAGATCATGGATGTGGAGACGCTGGCCTGCCACCTGATGGCCTTTTTGGGGGAGCGCTACCCGGCGGCCCTTCAGGCCTATAAGCTGACCGAGATCCCCGCCATGCCGGAGGGAGAGGAGCCGGTGGCCTACGGATACCGGCTGCTGGAGCTGGCCGCCCAGAAGCGGGGCATGCGCATCTCCGGCGGGGAATTTGACACCGAACGCATGGCCCGGGTGCTGCTGGACGAGTTCCGGGGAGGCAGGCTGGGCCGGTTCACCCTGGAGCTGCCGCAAGAAGCGGCCGGTTCCGATGGCGGGGGAGAGGAGAGGAACGTCTGATGAAAAAGGCGGCTGCGGCTGCGCTGGTTACCCTGCTGGTCGGGTGGTTTTTTGCAGACTGGCTGGATCAGCTTCCGGAGATGGGGAGCGTTGCGGCCGTCGCGGTAATGGGCGCTTTCATCATCTGTTTTCAGGAGCGGAGGAAGTAACGGACAGTCCGGCGGAGAAAGAGAGGAGCAACATGGATCTCTGGCAATATGAGCGCGAGGCCCTGGCCGACGGCCATACCTGTGTCTGCGGCTGCGACGAGGCGGGGGCCGGCCCCCTGGCGGGACCGGTGTACGCCGCCGCCGTGGTCCTGCCGTTTGAAACGGAAATTCCCGGCCTCAACGATTCCAAGAAGCTGACGGAGAAGAGGCGTGAGGCACTCTTTCCGGTGATTCAGGCGGCGGCCCTCTCCTGGGGGGTGGCCTGGGTGGACGCGGAGGAGATCGACAGGACCGATATTTTAAGCGCCCGCATGAAGGCCATGCAGCTGGCCATCGGAAAGCTGAGCCGGGAGGCGGACTTTGCGCTGATTGACGGCAACCGGGACCGGGGAAGGGAAGCCTCCATCACCACGCCCCACCGGTGCATTGTAAAGGGGGATTCCCTGTCAGCTTCCATCGCCGCCGCCTCCATCCTGGCCAAAGTGAGCCGGGATCACTGGATGCTGGAGATGGCCCGTCAGTATCCGGAATATGCCTTCGACCAGCACAAGGGGTATGGAACCAGGCTCCACTATGAGCGCCTGCGGACATACGGCCCCAGCCCCATCCACCGCCGGACCTTTTTGAAAAACCTGTGAGCGGGCAGGAGAGTCGGCTGCTGGGCCGATGGGGGGAGGAGCTGGCCGCTCAATATCTCCGGGAGCGGGGATATGAGATTCTGGCATCCAGGTGGCGGTGCCGCTTTGGGGAGATCGACCTGATCGCCGGGAACCGGGACTATCTGTGCTTTGTGGAAGTCAAGCTGCGCAGAAATGACGCCTTCGGTTCACCCGGTGCTTTTGTGGACCGGCGCAAGCAGGAGAAGCTGCGCATCAGCGCGCAGCTGTATCTGGCTGACCACCCCACCCGCCGGCAGCCCCGGTTTGATGTGGCGGAGATCTACGCGCCCCAGGGAATGGACACAAAGGCTCCGCAGGTGCGCTTGCTGGAGAACGCCTTCTGAAATTTGGCGCGGCTTTGGCTTTTCTGAGAAAAGCCCTTGACCCGGCGGGCGTAAACTGGCATAATAATAAAATAACTTGACATCCCGGCCCGAAGCGCGGGCCGGGGCGGAACAACGCCTTGAATGGAGAATGGAAGGATCGCCATGCAGTATATCAGCACACGGGATGGAAACGCACAGTGCTCCGCCGCCCAGGCCATCGTCAGAGGGCTGGCGCCGGACGGGGGGCTGCTGACTCCCTTTTACATCCCCAAACTGCCCCGGAACGCCCTGGACGAAATGAAGTCCATGTCCTATCAGCACCGGGCGGTGTACATCATGAAGCAGTTTCTGGAGGAGTTCTCCGTCAAGGAGCTGACCGACTTCGCCGCGGCCGCCTATGGGCCGGAGAAGTTCGATACGCCCGCGGTGGCGCCGGTGCGCCAGGTCAATGAGAACACCTTCTGCCTGGAGCTGTGGCACGGGCCCACCTGCGCTTTCAAGGACATGGCTCTTCAGATGCTGCCCCATCTGCTGTCCGCCTCCCTGAACAAGACGGAGGAGGAGAAGGACGCCTGCATTCTGGTGGCCACCTCCGGCGACACGGGCAAGGGGGCCCTGGAGGGGTTCAAGGACGTGCCGCGGACCCGGATTCTGGTGTTCTACCCCAAGGACGGGGTGTCCCAGGTCCAGGAGCTGCAGATGGTCACCCAGGACGGGGCCAATGTGGGGGTCGCGGCGGTGCGCGGCAACTTTGACGACGCCCAGACCGGGGTGAAGCGGCTGTTCTCCGACAGGGACATGGCCGCGCGTCTGGCGGAGAAGGGATATTTCTTCTCCTCGGCCAACTCCATCAACTGGGGACGGGTGCTGCCCCAGATCGTCTACTACATCTCCTCTTACTGCGACCTGCTCCGGGATGAGAAGATTCAGCCCGGGCAGAGCATCCATGTGTGCGTCCCCACGGGCAATTTCGGAAATATCCTGGCCGCCTACTATGCCCGGGAGATGGGGGTCCCCATCGACAAACTGATCTGCGCCTCCAACGCCAACAACGTGCTCACCGACTTCATCCGCACCGGGGTGTACGATCGGAACCGGGCCTTCTACAACACCAGCTCTCCCTCCATGGACATCCTCATCTCCTCCAATCTGGAGCGGCTGCTTCTGGCGCTGACCCAGGACAACGAAGAGGTGAAGGAGTACATGGGGCAGCTGGCCGCCTCGGGCCGGTATCAGGTGTCGGATCGGGTGTTTGAAAAGCTGACCAAGCGCTTCCGGGGCTATTTCTGCGATGACGCGGAGACCCTGCGCACCATTCGGAAGGTATACGACGAGTACGGCTACCTCATCGACACCCACACTGCCGTGGCTTTCTCCGCCCTGGAGCAGTACCGGGCCGAGACAGGGGATGAGACCCCGGTCGTCGTGGCCTCCACCGCCAGTCCCTTCAAGTTCTGCGACAGCGTGCTGTCCGCCCTGGGGGAGAGCCAAATCGCCTCCGGGCTGGACGCTCTGGACCAGCTGGCCGCCCGCACCGGGCAGCCGGTTCCCGCGCCGCTGGCCCGCCTGCGGGACAAGTCGGTCCGCTTCACCCAGGTGGTGGATAAGGAGAACATGGCCGACGCGGTTTGGACCGTGCTGGAGTGAGCAATGGCCCTGTACGCCATTGGAGACACCCACCTGTCCCTGGGAACCGACAAGCCCATGGATGTGTTCGGCGGGGCCTGGACCGGCTATGTGGACAAGCTGCGCCGAAGCTTTGAGGAGACGGTTGGGCCGGAGGACACGGTGGTCCTGTGCGGCGACCTGTCCTGGGGGATGAGCCTGGAGCAGGCCAGGCCGGATTTCGCCTTTCTGAACGATCTGCCGGGGGCGCGCAAGCTGCTGCTGAAGGGAAACCACGACTACTGGTGGACCACCGCCGCCAAGATGACCCGCTTTTTCCAGGAGAACGGCTTTACGACTCTGGAGCTGCTCCACAATAACTGCCATTGCTACGGCGAGACCGCTCTGTGCGGCACCCGGGGCTGGTTTTATGAGGAGGAGCGGGGAGAGCACAGCGCCAAGGTTTTTCACCGGGAGCTGATTCGCCTGGAGGCCTCCCTGAAAGCGGCGGGAGAGCGGGAGAAGCTGTGCTTTCTCCACTACCCGCCTTTGTACCAGGGATACCAATGCCGGGAAATTCTGGATCTGCTGGAACAGTATCATGTGCGGCAGTGCTGCTATGGACATCTTCACGGCCCCAGCCACCGGCTGGCGGTGACGGGAGAGGAGAACGGCGTGGAATTTCGTCTGGTGTCTGCGGATTATGTGGGATTTCGGCCGGTCCGGCTGATGGATTAAGAAAAATTCCTGAAAATTTTTAAAATAGACTGTTCAAACCGCCGCGTATCTGATAGAATATCGTGGCGAAAGTAAAAAGGCCCGTGGGAGGGCCCACAGGAGGAAATGGACAAATGAAGGTCACCAATGTGGAAAAGAAAGAAAAAAGCACCGTTGAGCTGACGATCCAGATTGACGCGGATCAGTTCGAGCAGGCTGTCCAGAAGGCCTACCTGAAGAGCCGCGGCAGCATCAGCGTCCCCGGTTTCCGCAAGGGCAAGGCCCCCCGGAAGATCATCGAGGGCATGTACGGCTCCGGTGTGTTCTACGAGGAGGCCATCAACGAGGTGTATCCCGGGGCCTATGCGCAGGCTGTGGAGGAGCAGGGCCTGGAGGATATGGGCCATCCCAAGATGGAGATCGTGGAAGTGGGCAAGGAGGGCTTTACCTTCAAGGCTCTGGTTTCCGTGCGCCCCGAGGTCAAGCTGGGCGAGTACAAGGGCCTGACCGCCCCCAAGGAGGAGGTCAAGGTCACCGAGAAGGACATTGACGAGGAGATGAAGCCCTATATTGACCGGGCCACCCGTCTGGTCAGCGTCAAGCGCAAGGCCAAGAAGGGGGACACCGCCGTCATCGACTTCGAGGGTTTTGACAACGGCACACCCTTCGAGGGCGGCAAGGGCGAGAACTACGAGCTCCACCTGGGAGCCGGGATGTTCGTCCCCGGCTTTGAGGAGCAGGTCATCGGCATGAAGGCCGGCGAGGAGAAGGATCTGGATATCACCTTCCCCGAGGATTATCACGCCGATCTGGCCGGCAAGCAGGTGGTCTTCCACGTCAAGGTCCACGAGGTGAAGGAGCACAAGGCCCCCGAGGTGGACGACGAGTTTGCCAAGGATGTGTCTGAGTTCGAGACGCTGGCCGATTTCCGCAAGGACCTGGGCGAGAAGCTGGCCAAGCGCCGGGAGGAGCAGGCCAAGAGCGACTTTGAGAACCAGATCCTGGAACAGCTGGTGGGCAACATGGAGTGCGAAATTCCCGACGGCATGGTGGAGACCCAGGTGGACCGTCTGATGGATGATTTCGCCATGCGGCTGCAGAGCCAGGGCATGTCCATGGAGGACTATCAGAAGATGATGGGGGCCAACGTGGAGATGGTGCGCTCCTCCGCCTGGCCCACCGCGCTGAAGCAGGTGCAGCTGGAGCTGGCGCTGGATGCCGTGGCCAAGGCTGAGCAGCTGGAGGTCTCCGACGAGGAGATGGAGGCGGAGATCAGCCGTCTGGCGGAGCAGTACGGTCTCAGCACCGAGCAGGTGAAGGCCGCTGTGCCCGAGGAGAGCCTGAAGGGCGACCTGCTGCTGCGCAAGGCGCGGGAGATGGTCCTGAGCAGCGCCAAGGAGGGCAAGGCCAAGAAGAAGGCCGCCTCCAAGAAGACGGCGAAAAAGAGCGAGGAGGACGCTGGGGAGGAGAAGCCCAAGCGCACCTCCAAGAAGGCCGCGGAGTCCGAAGAGGAGCCCAAGGCCGAGTAACGATCCGATCCAGTCAATGGCCCGGGGCGGCGATGCCGCCCCGGGCGTGCATCTAATCAGGGGGAGAGAATTTTGTCGGAATTCCCCTGACTTTGTGAACAATCGGTAAATTTCACCGGCCGGACCCCAAAGTTTTGAAAATTAGGGTTGCTTTTTTGCCGGTAAACGGGTATGATTCATAGTGCGGATTGGCACTCGAAAGAAAGGAGTGCTAAATTCCGTCGGCGCAGCCGCCGGCGATTCCCACAGTCCGCCTGAAAGAAGGAGTATCATCATGAGTTTAGTTCCCTATGTAGTAGAGCAGACCAACCGGGGCGAGCGGTCTTACGACATCTTCTCCCGCCTGCTTAACGACCGGATTATTATGCTTTCCGAGGAAGTCAACGACACCACCGCCTCGCTGGCGGTGGCCCAGCTGCTGTATCTGGAGGCCCAGGACCCGGATAAGGACATTCAGTTTTATATCAACAGCCCCGGCGGCTCGGTCACGGCGGGCATGGCCATTTACGACACCATGCAGTATGTGAAGTGCGACGTGTCCACCATCTGCATCGGCCTGGCCGCCTCCATGGGCGCCTTCCTGCTGTCCGCCGGAGCCAAGGGCAAGCGTCTGGCCCTGCCCAACGCCGAGATCATGATCCACCAGCCCTCCGCCGGCACCCAGGGCCAGATCACCGATATGGCGATTCACCTGAAGCGGCTGGAGGTAGTCAAGAGCCGGATGAACCGCATCCTGGCCGAGAACACCGGCAAGCCCATCGAGGTGGTCACCGCCGACTGTGAGCGGGATAACTTTATGACCGCCCAGGAGGCCATGGAGTACGGACTGATTGACAAGGTCATCGAAAAGCGCTGACCCGGTCCGGAGAGAGGAGATGTAGCCAATGGCTCGAACTGACGACAAAAGCATCCGCTGTTCCTTCTGCGGCAAGCGCCAGGATCAGGTCAAGCGGATGATCGCCGGTCCCGGCGTCTATATCTGCGACGAGTGTGTGGGCCTGTGCATGGAGGCCATGGGGGCCCAGGGCCTGTCACTGGACGACGAGGACATGAGCCCCGTGGGGGAGATCCCCGATGTCCTGCCCACCCCGCAGGAGATTCACGCCGTCCTGGACCAGTATGTGATTGGCCAGGAGAAGGCCAAGGTGGCCCTGTCGGTGGCAGTGTACAACCACTATAAGCGCATTTACTTCGGCGGGGGAGAGGATGTGGAGCTGCAGAAGAGCAACATCCTGCTCATGGGCCCCACCGGCTGCGGCAAGACCCTGTTTGCCCAGACGCTGGCCCGGGTGCTGAAGGTGCCCTTCGCCATCGCGGACGCCACTACCCTGACTGAGGCGGGCTATGTGGGCGACGACGTGGAGAATATCCTCCTGCGTCTGGTCCAGGCCGCCGACTATGACATTGAACTGGCCGAGCGGGGCATCATCTATGTGGATGAGATCGACAAGATCGCCCGCAAGAGCGAGAATACCTCCATCACCCGGGACGTGTCCGGCGAGGGAGTACAGCAGGCTCTGCTGAAGATTCTGGAGGGCACGGTGGCCAACGTCCCGCCTCAGGGCGGCCGGAAGCATCCCCACCAGGAGTTTATCCAGATCGACACCAAGAACATCCTGTTCATCTGCGGCGGCGCCTTTGACGGCATCGACAAGATTATCGAGAACCGCCTGGACAAGCGCTCTCTGGGCTTCGGGGCCCAGGTTCAGAGCCGGAAAGAGCGGGATGTGGGCCAGCTGATGGCCGAGGTACAGCCCCAGGACCTGCTGAAGTTCGGCATCATCCCCGAGCTGGTGGGCCGTCTGCCGGTGCTCACCACCCTGGAGTCCCTGGACCGCAAGCAGATGGTCCGCATCCTCACCGAGCCCAAGAACGCCCTGGTGAAGCAGTACCAGAAGCTGCTGGAGTACGATCAGGTGGAGCTGGAATTCACCCAGGAGGCCCTGGAGGCCGCCGCCGACCGGGCGGTGGAGCGGGGAATCGGTGCCCGCGGCCTTCGGGCCGTGCTGGAGGAGGTCATGACGCGGGTGATGTACGACGTGCCCTCCGATCCCACCATTGTGAAGGTCACCATCACCGCCCCCTGCATGACCGACGGGGCCCAGCCCGAGCTGGTCCGGGATCCGGGCCGCACCCAGCGGCCCAAGCTGGGCCGGGCGGCCTTTCAGGCCCAGCAGCGGGCCAGAACAACGGGGGCCAGCGCCAGCTGAGCAAATTTTTGTCACAACACGATAGGCGTCCCGCGGTCTTCCCGAAACAGCGGGAGCTGTGGGGCGCCGTTCTTTTTGATCCCTGAGAGGAAGTGAACCACTATGACGAAGAATCAAGAATGGGAGGTGCTGCACACCAGCACCATGCCGGTCATCGCCCTGCGGGGGCTGACGGTGTTTCCCAATGTGCTGATCCATTTCGAGGTGTCCCGGGACATCTCCATCAAGGCGCTGGAGACCGCCATGAGCGCGGGCAGCCCGGTGTTCCTGGTGGGACAGAAGGACATCTCGGTGGAGGAGCCCGGGCTGGAGGACCTGTATCAGGTCGGCACCATTTCCAATGTCCGGCAGATCCTGCGCATGCCCGGCGACAATGTACGGGTGATGGTGGAGGGACAGGGCCGGGGCCGCCTGCTCCAGCTGCTGCGCTCCGAGCCCCACCTGGAGGCACAGGTGCAGGAGATCCCGGAGCAGGAGCCGTCCGGCCGCCGTTCGGCCAGGACGGAGGCCCTTATGCGCTCCACCTATGAGCTGTTTCAGCAGTATGCCGAGCTGGCGCCCAAGCTGTCTCCCGATCTGATGATCCATGTGCTGGGCAGTCAGGAGCCGGGGCACATCGCCGACTATATCGCCCAGAACATCCCCATGCGCAACAGCGACAAGCAGGCCGTTCTGGAGGAGCTGCGGCCGGTGCGCCGGCTGGAAAAGCTCCACAAGCTGCTGGAGCGGGAGGTGGAGATCCTCGCCCTGGACAACGAGATTCAAAGCAAGGCCCGGGAGCAGATGGCGGGCAACCAGCGGGACTACTATCTGCGGGAGCAGATGAAAGCCATCCAGAACGAGCTGGGAGAGGGCGAGGGGGCCGACGAGATCGAGGAGTACCGCCAGAAGATCGCCCAGGCCGACATGCCCGACGAGGTGCGGGAGAAGCTGAACAAGGAGCTGGGCCGTCTGGCCAAGCAGACCTTCGGCTCCTCCGAGGGCACGGTTCTGCGCAATTATCTGGACGTGTGCCTGGAGCTGCCCTGGAACGTCTCCACCAAGGAGAAGGTCAGCGTCTCCGCCGTGCGACGGGCCCTGGACGCCGACCACTACGGTCTGGAGAAGGTCAAGGAGCGCATTCTGGAGTTTGTGGCCGTCAAGCAGCTGGCCCCCGAGCTGAAGGGGCAGGTGCTGTGTCTGGTGGGCCCCCCGGGCGTGGGCAAGACCTCCATCGCCATGTCGGTGGCCCGGGCCATGAACCGGAAGCTGGCCCGCATCTCCCTGGGCGGGGTCAGCGACGAGGCGGAGATCCGGGGGCACCGAAAGACCTATGTGGGCGCCATGCCCGGCCGGATCATCACCGCCATCTCCCAGGCCGGCAGCCGCAACCCCCTGATTCTGCTGGACGAGATCGACAAGCTGGGCCGCGACCACCGGGGCGACCCGGGCTCCGCCCTGCTGGAGGTGCTGGACGGAGAGCAGAACGCCGCCTTCCGGGACAACTTTCTGGAGATTCCCTTTGATCTGTCCGACGTCATGTTCATCACCACCGCCAACACCACCGACACCATTCCGCGCCCGCTGCTGGACCGGATGGAGGTCATCGAGCTGGGCAGCTATACCGATGAGGAGAAGCTCCAGATCGCCAAGCGCCACCTGATCCCCAAGGAGCTGAAGCGCCACGGTCTGACCCGGCAGCAGCTTCGGGTGACCGACGGGGCCATCCGCACCATCCTCTCCGCCTATACCCGGGAGTCCGGCGTCCGGGTGCTGGAGCGCCGGATCGCCGCCATCTGCCGAAAGGCCGCCATGAAGCTGGTGGAGGGGAAGGCCCAGACGGTCCGGGTGACGGAGCGGGACCTGGAGGAGTACCTGGGCGCCCCCCGGTACTATCCCGAGCGCCAGGCCCTGGAGGAGCGGGTCGGCGTGGTCAACGGGCTGGCCTGGACCTCGGTGGGCGGCGAGCTGCTGGAAGTGGAGGTCAACGTGGTTCCCGGCACCGGGCGGCTGGAGCTCACCGGCAATCTGGGAGATGTGATGAAGGAGTCGGCCCACGCCGCCCTCAGCTATATCCGCAGCCAGGCCGACCGGCTGGGCATTCCCGCCGACTTCTACAAGGAGAAGGATATTCACGTCCACTTCCCCGAGGGGGCCGTTCCCAAGGACGGACCTTCCGCGGGCATTGCCATTACCACCGCCATTACCTCCGCCCTCACCGGGTGCCCGGTGCGCCGGGGCATTGCCATGACCGGCGAGGTCACCCTCCGGGGCCGGGTGCTGCCCATCGGAGGATTGAAGGAAAAGACCATGGCCGCCTTCCGCAACGGTATCAAGACGGTAATCATCCCCGCCGATAACGCCAAGGACCTGGAGGAGATCGACCAGACGGTGCGCCGGGCCCTCCAGTTCACCCTGGTGGAGCGGGCGGATCAGGTGCTGACCGCCGCGCTGAACCGCCCCGCCCAGGCGGTGGAGCTGCCCCGCAAGGCAGGGGAGGGGGAGGGAGAGCCTGTGGACCTCTCCGCAGTTCCCCAGGCAGAGCGCCGGGCCCCCCGTCCCCGGCAGTGAGGAGGGAGACATGAGCGTCAATCTGCACAACGCCCAGTTTGTCCTGTCTGCCGTCTCGCCCCGGAATTTTCTGGAGGACGGCCTGCCACAGGTGGCGTTTGCCGGCCGGTCCAATGTGGGAAAGTCGTCGGTTATCAACCGCCTGCTGAACCGAAAGAATTTTGCCCGGGTGGGGGCCGTCCCCGGCAAGACCATCCACATCAACTATTTCCGCATCGACGACGCCTTTTATCTGGTGGACCTGCCCGGCTACGGCTACGCCCAGGTGTCCAAGGGGGAGCGGGACCGGTGGGGAAAGCTGATGGAGGACTACTTCGTCCGGCCTGAACTGCTGACCCTGGGGGTCATGATCGTGGACGTCCGACACAAGCCCACCGCCGACGACGGTACGATGGCCGGATGGTTTCGGGACACCGGCCGCCCCCTGATTGTGGTGGCCAACAAGCTGGATAAGCTGAAAAAGAGCGAAATCGCCCCCAACCTCCAACAGGTCCGGGAGACCCTGGAGCTGGGGGAGGACGTCCCGGTGATTCCCTTCTCGGCGGAGAAGGGGACCGGCCGGGAGGAGCTGCTGGGCGCGATTCTCTCCGGCATCAAGTTAACAGAATAAGAAATGCAGCGCCCCGGCCATCGGCCGGGGCGCTGTGCTGTTTACGCCAAAATGATTTCCGCCAAAGTGTCCAGATGGTCGGCCAGGTCCTCCTGCCCGGCGTAGCGGAACACCGCCGCGTCCCGGCCCTTCCCCAGGGCGGCCAGCTGCCACACCCGGTCTCCTTCTTCGCAGGCCAGGATGACGAAGTCCAGGCCGGGATAGTCCACCTCTTCATAGCGCATGCGGACATTGAGCAGACGGTATCCCTCCAGAAAGGATTCCGCCGCCGGCCGGGTAAAAGCGGGGAACAGCACCCGCAGCCGGGTCTGGTCCAGAGAAGGAGAATAGCGGTAGTTCCCGCCCTCCGGGTCGGGGGAGAAGCCATGGTAATCTCCCTCGGACGGGCTGTACCCGCTCTGCTCCACCTCGTACCAGATGGGGGCCAGGAAGGAGAAGGAGGGCCGGGCGAAATTCTCCGGTTCCCGGGGAGCCCTCCCGGCGACGGTCTCAAAGTCAGCCAGCGGTTCATTTTCCAGCTGTTCCAGAGTCACATAGGGCTGTCGGAAGTCGGACAGGGGATCCCGTCCCAGCGGTTCAGATAATACCACTGTCCCAAAAACAGCAGGAACAGGGGGATGATCAGCGCCAGAGTGATCCGGTTCTCCCACTGGATCGCCCGGCTGGGGCCGGGGGAGGAAGGTGGAGGCATCCCCATGGACAGGGCCCGGCAGGTGGCCCGGAGGGTGCGCGCGTCTCTTCGGTGAATGCGCCAGTAAAAAATGACCAGCGGGAGAAGGATCAGCAAAATGGGGTGACATATATAGAACAGCAGCATGGGGATCAGGGCGGGGGAATTGGGCTGAACGTCAAAGCGGCTGCGGAGGAGAAGCAGCAGCACGACAACCAGCACAAGCGCGGCCCACATCAGATCGCGTAGGATGCGCTGGCGCCGCTCCCGGCGCTCCAGCTGTTCCAGATTCATCCCCCGGCTCTCATAGTCGCTGTACAGCTCCGGGGCCGACGGGTCCAGGGTGTAAAACAGGTGGTAGGCCCGGCCTACCGTAAAGGCGTAGTCCCACCCCTGGGCTTGATACAGTTCCAGCCGGTCCGGCTCCGGGGCCGCCCCCGGTCTGCCGCACACCTCCAGCCGAAACCGGGTGCCGGGGACCCCGGTGGGGACGAAGGTGGCCCACGCGTCCAGCCGCTGGGGGAACAGCCCCTGCGCGGCCTGCTCCTCCAGCCAGCTCTCCAGGCCGGGAATGTCGTACAGGGAGACGGGGAGAACCTTGCGAATCTTTTTCATGCCGCACCCTCCGTTTCATCCAATATCAGTTCCGCCAGAGCGTCCAGGTGATCGGCCAGCCGCTCCTGCCCGGCATAGAAGAACACCGCCGCGTCCCGGCCCTTCCCCAGGGCGGCCAGCTGCCAGGTATCATCCTCGCGGTCAGCCACCACCGCGAAGTCCAGCCCTGGGCAGTCCACCTCCCGCCAGTACCCCTCCAGTGACGGGTATTGATCCAGTTTGGCCAGGGCCGCCGCCCGGGCCAGGGAGGAGGAGAGGGCCCGGATTCGGGTCTGTTCCAGGGTGGCGTGATAGCGGTATTTCCCGCCCTCCGGGTCGGGAGAATAGCCCTCGTAGTCCCCCGGCTCCGGGCTGAACCCCTGAAGGCGCACCTCGTACCACACCGGGGCCAGGAGGGAGGGGATATACCGGGCCAAGTCCTGATTCCCCTCAAAGGTGCCCGGCCGTCCGGTGAGCATCTCATAGGAGACCAGGGACGGCTCCCCCAGGTCGGAGAAGGTCACATAGGGAGGAGAGAAGCGGTCCAGAGGGACGCCGCCCTCCCGCTGGAAGTAGATGTGACAGCCCAGACAGGCCGCAATCAGGATGGTCAGGGCCAGGGACGTCCCGTTGGCCCACCGCATCAGCCGGCTGGGGCCGGGAGAGGGGGGCGGCGGCAGGCCGTCTTTCAGGGCGCGGCAGGCGGCCCGGAGGGTGCGCAGGTCCCGGCTCTGGAACACGCCCAGAATCAAGTCCGCCCCCAGGGCGAGGACCATAAACGGGTTGACGTTCTTCATAAGGGAGAGGAGGGCGGACCGCTGCCCGGACCAGTACAGCAGGGCATTGTATGCCGCCATCAGGACCAGCAGGGCACCCAGCGCGTAAATCAGAAACTGGACCGCCCGGACCCGGCGCAGCTGCCGCTGGGCCCGCTCCAGGGACATCCCCCGGCTCTGGTAATCGGTGTAGAGCTCGATCGCTTCCGGGTCCTGCGCGTAGAACAGGAAGTAAGTCCGGCCGACGGGAAGGGCGTACTCCCACCCCTGCCGCTGATACAGCTCCAGCTGTTCCGGGGCGGGTTCGGTGCCCCGGTCTCCCCAGGACTCCAGCCGAAACCGGGTGCCGGGAACGGCCCCGGTGCGGAAGACGGCCCAGCGCCCCAGGCGGACGGGGAACAGCCCCTGCGCGGCCTGCTCCTCCAGCCAGCTCTCCAGGCCGGGAATATCGTACAGGGAGACGGGGAGAATCCTGCGTACTTTCTTCATGGAGTTCCCTCCTTTGATCCAGTCCAATTCCTCATTCTTAACTTCTGATTCTTAATTCTCTGTCAAGCGCCGCACCAGCAGCTCCAGCGCCGCCTCCGGGTCGGGGATCTTGACGTTTAAGACGAAGACCTGACTGCCCAGCTGTCCCACGAAGATGGATCTGGGGACGGTCTCGTCAGAGCGGTGGTAATCAAACCGGATCAGTCGGTCCAGCCCGGGGTGGGACACCGTTTCCGCCTGGGGAAAGGCGAGAGAAGGATTGGAGGGATTCTTTTCCACAAGCTTCTTATAGTCCTCCCAATCTGCCTGGATTTGATCAGCCAAGCCGGTGTGGACCACCGCCGCCAGGGCGGGGGAGATCGTCCGAATATACTCCAGGTCAAGGTAGTACTCCCGACGGGCGGTGGAAGACAGGCGGGCATAGACCCCCTGCTCGACATCATACTGCTCCGGGGCCAGAACAGACCGTCGGGCGGTGTTGTAATGGAGCAGCTCCTGGGCGTTGTACTCCTTCAGAATGTGGGAGCCCTCAGGCAGCATTTCCGCCAATGTCACATGGGGGAAGTCCCACTGGGCCGGGTCCTCGGGCAGGCGATCGGTGGTACGGCCGTCCATCCAGAGGGAGAAAGCGAACACCCCCACTGAGCCCGCCACGAGCAGGCCCGTCAGCACCCACTGCGTCCCCCAGGAGGACCGGCGGCGCACCGGCCCCGGGTCCTCCTCCCGGAGCAGGCGGCGGCGGATGCCGGTGAGCCGGACCGACCGCCACAGGGCGGCGGACACCTCCCCCGCCACAAGCAGGACCAGCAGGAGAAAGAGGGGGAACAAACTCTCAAAGTGCAGGATCAGCCGCATGGGGATCAGAGTGGGGTTGGTGACCGCCGTGACCAGGGAATCCCGGCACAAAAAGGCCAGCCAAACCAGAACAACCAGCACCCGCAGCCACTGCCGGCGAATCAGCCGCCTCATGGCCCAGCCCAGGCTCTCCCGGTCGGTATAGAGGGCGGAGGCCTGCGGGTCGTCGGCTCGGAAAATGGAGTAGAGCGTTTCGATTTTGTCCATGTACCGCCATCCGGCGTCCCGGTAGCAGGCGATCCGCTCCCGCAGCTCGTCCTCTTTTGGCCACTTTCCGATGGGGTCCAGGCAGTAGCGGTACTCTGCGGCGGCCGGGTCGGTGTGAAAGGTCACCCGGCCCAGAAAGTCGGTCCAGCGGTCGAAGACATACCCCTGGGCAGCCATCTCATTGAGCCACCGCTCAATCCCGGCCATGTCCCACGGGGCGCAGGGACACCATTTTTTCACGATCATCGCGGGCACCTCCTGATCAATCTGAATCACTCGGACGGGAGGACCATGGCGGCAATCTCCCCCCGGTGTTCGGTCAGGTCCCCGTGGCCGGTGTACCGGACCAGAACCGCCTTGTCCCCGGCGGCCGCCGCCGCGGCCTGGAAGCCCCCCGTCTCACAGCGGGCCGCGGCCAGAAAGCCGGCCTCCGTGGCGTAGGTCACGTCCCAGGCGGCGGGCGTCTCCGACGCCCACCAGATGTCGTCGTCCAGCGCCATGGCCTGGTTCAGCAGCTCTTGAGCCAGGGGCCGGGACAGGCAGGACAGGGGGGCGGGCAGGTCGAACCACAGGATCTCCAGCCGGACCCATTGTCCGTCCGCCTCCCACTGGCCCGTCTGGACCACCTCCCACTGGGTGGATAG
>CALWVX010000009.1 GCA_944385065.1 uncultured Oscillospiraceae bacterium
CTCACCTCCCGGCCGTCCAGCCAGACCGCCAGCGCCCCCGCGTCCCGCTCGTATTTTTCGATCGTCCCCGGGCTGCGTCCGGCCTCCCGCAGATGCAGAGCGAACGACTTGAGTTCCCGGCCGGTGAGTGTGTTCCGTTCCATTCCCATTGAAATTCCTCCGTCTCATTGAAATCATATTTATTTTATCCGACTTGAAGAAAAATACCGAATGATTTGTTTCGGCGGCCGGGGGAAAATGGCCAGAATCCCGGCATGACTCCATTTTCTCAGCATAAATTTTGAAAAAGTTTAGATTTTTTCCTTTGCCAATTTACATTTTTCCCGTATGCTGAGAAAGAATGGGGGGAGTGGAGATGAAGCGGCAGATCTTTTTCTTTCATATGATCACGCTGCTCCTGTCTCTGGTGATCCTGCTGGGGGTGGGCGGCGGTACGCTCCATTTAGTGCTTCGATTTTATCAGAAGCAGGCGGTTCCGGCTGCGGACAGCCGTTCAGAGCAGGTGCAGGCCGTCCTGGCCGACTGGCCGGAAGACAGCGCGGACTGGAGAGAGCTGGACCATATGCTGGAAGAGCAGAACTATCAGCTGGTGGTGGAGCGGGACCGGCACATTTTGTACTCCTCTCTGGACGGGTTCCAGAGAGAGCTGTACAGCCGGATCGCCTCTGACGCGTCCTGGCCGGAGTCGGGTACGCTGTCCCTTCAGGACCAGGGAATTTATATGGTAGGGCGCAGATGCGGAAATGTGGTTCTGGTGGCCATGATGGAGCCCCAGGTGCCCGAGATGTTCGGTCAGCGCAGGCCGCAGAATGAGGGGCTGATTCTGGCCTTCTTCCTCAGCGGGCTGCTGGCGATTGGGGTGATCGGCGTCCTCAGCCTGATTTTTACCCACTATCAGGTGCGGCAGATGCTCCGGCCGGTGAACGCGCTGGTGCAGGCGGCAAAGCGGGTGGAGGAGGGAAATCTGTCCATGCCGGTGGACTACCGGGGGAACGACGAGTTTGCCGGGGTGTGCGCCGCTTTTGACCACATGCAGCAGCACCTGCTGGAGGAGCGGGAGAAAAACGCCCACTATGAGCAGGCCCGGACAGAGCTGGTGGCGGGAATTTCCCACGACCTGCGCACCCCTCTCACCTCAGTCAAGGGGTATTTGAAGGGAATGCAGGACGGAGTGGCCAATACGCCGGAAAAACGGGCGCAGTATCTGGGAATTGCCTATCAGAAGGCCTGCGACATGGAGCGGCTTCTCCAGCGGCTGTTTTATTTCTCCAAACTAGAGACCGGGAGCCTTCCCTTATTACTCAGCGACGTGGACCTGGGTGAGTTCACGGCGCAGTTTGTCCGGGAGGCCCGGCAGGAGCTGTCCCCCTCCGGCGGGCGGGTGGAGCTGCGGGGGGCTCCCGCGGCTCACCCGGTGCGGGCCGACCCGGAGCAGCTGCTGCGGGTGCTGAACAACCTGAAAGACAATGCGGTTCGGTATGCCGGGGCGGATCCCCTGGTGCTCACCCTGACCGTCTGGCGGCAGCGGGACCGGGAGTGCATCCGGTTCGCGGACAACGGGCATGGCGTCCCGGAGGAGCAGCTCCCCCATCTGTTTGAGCGGTTCTGGAGGGGGGACGAGGCCCGGAGCAGTCGGGGCGGCGAGGGAAGCGGACTGGGGCTGTATATTGCCAAATACATCATGGAGGCCCACGGCGGGACCATTGCCGCGAAGAATGATCACGGGCTTGTGTTTGAACTGGAACTGCCCTGTGCGGAGGTGGAGCAGAAATGAGTAAAATCTTAATTGCAGAAGATGATCAGGAGATCGCCATGCTGGAGCGGGACTATCTGGAGATCGAGGGATTTCAGACCGAGGTGGTCGCCGACGGGGAAAAGGCGGAGACGGCGGCCCTATCCGGCGGCTATGACCTGATTCTGCTGGATCTGATGCTGCCCGGCCGCAGCGGCTATGAGATCTGCCGCCGCATCCGGGACCAGGTGGATGTGCCCATTCTGATGGTCACCGCCCGCACCGAGTCGGTGGACAAAATCCGGGGCCTGGGCCTGGGGGCGGATGACTACATCGGAAAACCCTTTGACCCGGCGGAGTTGGTGGCCCGGGTGAAGTCCCATCTGTTCCGGTATCAGCGGCTGACCGGCGGCCGGAGCGAGGACGATGGAGTGATCCAGGTGGGCGATCTGCGCATCTTCCCCCAGAGCTGGAAGGTGTTCAAAGGGGATCGGGAGATCAAGATGCCCAACCGGGAGTTTGAGCTGTTGAAGTTCCTGGCGGAAAACCCCAACATTGTCTTTTCCAAGGAGCAGCTGTTCGAGCGCATCTGGGGCTATGACTATGTGGGGGACAGCGCCACCGTCACCGTCCACGTGGGCCGCATCCGGGACAAGATTGAGGATGACTCCGCCCATCCCAAAGTGATCGAGACGGTGTGGGGGGCGGGATACCGGCTGAACCGGACTTGAAAAAGCAGACAAAAAGAGCGGAGATTTTCCGCTCTTTTTGTATGCTTTTGCGAAAATTGGACAAACTCCAGAAATTATTTGCACTCTGCTTTGAAAAAGTTTCGATTTCCTCCGTCCCCTGTTGAGATTTGGCCGCTACAATGAAACGGCAATCAAGCCCAAGCAGGTCCATGAGAAAGGACGGTTGATCTAGGATGAAACTTGCCATGAAAGAACGGCTGGCCGCCGCCGGAGAAAAGCTGAAGCTGCCGGGAAGAGGCGGCCCGAAGCAGAAACCCGGAAAAAAGAGAAGATGGAAAAAACTGGCCGTGGTCGCAGTGGCCCTGGCAGTAGCCGCCGGGGTGTGCTGGCAGGCGCTCAAGCCCAGCCAGAGCGCCGCGGCGGATGTGACCTATACCACCGCCGCAGTGGAGCGCCGAAACATTACCTCCCAGATTACCGGCAGCGGAACGATGGAGGCGGCCGACTCCTATTCTGTGACCACGCTGCTGGAGGACACCATCCTCACCGCTGATTTTGAGGAGGGAGATGAGGTGGAGGAGGGCACCATTCTGTATACGATCGACTCCTCCGACGCGGCCAACTCCCTGGAACAGGCGGAAATATCTCTGAGCCAGTCGGAGCGCAGCTACCAGAACACCATGGAGACCCTGGAGGATCTGACCATTACGTCCCCTGTGAGCGGACAGGTGTACTCCATTGATGTGGAGGTGGGAGATGAGGTCAGCGCGGGGGAGACGGTGGCCACAATCCGGGACTCGAATACCATGAGCCTGGAGGTCACCTTTCCCGCTGACGACGCAGCCTCCTTCTATGTGGGGCAGAGCGCCACGGTCACCCTGGACTCCACCTTTGAGACCCTCACCGGCACCATCAGCGAGATCAGCGGCACGGACACGGTGCTCTCCGGCAACGTGATCGTCCGATCGGTGACAATCGATGTCAGCAACCCGGGCGGCCTGTCCACCTCCCAGACGGCCAGTGCATCGGTGGGCGAAGTGACCAGTACCGGAAGCGGCACCTTTGCCTACAGAGAGGAGGAAACCGTTGCGGCAGAGATCTCCGGTGAGGTGAGTGCCATCCAAGTCGCCGAAGGAGATCAGGTTTCTGAGAATCAGACTTTGATTGTTCTGACCAGCGACGATCTGGATGACACTGTGCAGAGCGCACAGGACAGTCTGCGCAACGCCCAAATTTCCTACGAGAATCAGACGGAGCAGCTGGATGACTACACCATCACCGCCCCGATCAAGGGGACCATTGTGGATAAATATTACAACGCCGGCGAGATCACCGAATCCAACGCCGTATTGTGCACCATCTATGACCTGTCCTATCTTACCATGACCCTCAACGTGGATGAGCTGGACATCGCCAGCATTGAGGTGGGGCAGAGCGTCTCCATTGTGGCTGACGCTGTGGAGGATACCACATATGAGGGGATTGTCACCAAGGTAAGCGTGGCGGGAACTTCCAGCGGCAGCGCCACCACCTACCCCGTCACCATCCGCATTGACGAGACCGAAGGCCTGCTGCCCGGCATGAGTGTGGATGCCACGATTACCCTGGACAGCGCCGAGGATGTATTGTCCATTCCCTCCGCCGCTCTGAATCGTGGGGATACCGTACTGGTCACCGCCGACTCCCCCAGCGCGGTCAACGGGACGCTGGTGGAATCTTCCACCGAGGGGGGGCAGGACTACTACTCGGTGGAGGTTACCACAGGAGTCAGCGGCGATGACTACATTGAAATTGTCTCCGGCCTGCAGGAGGGGGACACGGTGGCCTATATTCCCACCAGCTCCTCGGACAGCGGCTTTGCCATGATGGGCGGCATGCCCGGCGGACCCGGATTCTAAGGAGGTGCGGCCATGAATGCGCTCATTGAATTTCAGCAGGTGTGCAAGTATTACTATATGGGAGATACCACCGTCACCGCCGCGGATCACATCTGCTTTCAGATTTATCGCGGAGAGTTTGTGGCCATTGTGGGGTCCTCGGGGTCGGGCAAATCCACCTGCATGAACATCATCGGGTGCCTGGACGTTCCCTCCGAGGGGATCTACCTCCTGAACGGCAAGGATGTGGGCCAGATGAACAAAAATCAGCTGGCCGAGATCCGCAACGAGCTGCTGGGCTTTATCTTTCAGCAGTACAATCTGCTGCCCAAGCTGAATCTGGTGGAGAATGTGGAGGTCCCGCTGATGTACGCCGGCGTTCCCAAGGGGGAGCGCCGGGAGCGGGCCAGGGCCGCCCTGGAGCAGGTGGGCCTGGGGGACAAGTGGCGGCACAAGCCCATGGAGCTGTCCGGCGGCCAGCAGCAGCGGGTGTCCATTGCCCGGGCGCTGGTAGGCAACCCCTCGGTTATTCTGGCTGATGAGCCGACGGGGGCGCTGGATTCCCGGACCGGCCGGGAGGTGCTGGCCATGCTTCAGGACATTCATCGCCGGGGGAACACGGTGGTCCTCATCACCCACGACAACTCCATTGCCGTTCAGGCGCAGCGGATCATCCGTCTGGAGGATGGGCATGTGGTCTACGACGGCCCCTCCGACGCCCCAGAGGCGGTGGTGGTTACCCCCCGGGCGGCAGGCGGAGGAGGGAGGCCGGCATGAGCATCGTGGAATCTCTGGAGCTGGCCGTCAAGAACATTGTCTCCAGCAAGGTGCGCACGGTTCTGACCATGCTGGGCATTATCATCGGCGTGGCGGCGGTCATTGTCATTGTGGGCCTGGGCAACGGCCTGGAGGGCTATGTCACCGACAGCTTTTCCGACATGGGCACCAACACCCTCACCGTCACTGTCATGTCCCGGGGCTCCACCCGCTCTCTGGATGTGGAGGATATGTATGATATTGTGGAGGAGAACAGCGAGTATCTGGACCTGTGTTCGCCCTCTGTTGCCATGTCGGGTTATGTGAAGATCGGCTCTGACACGGTGGACAGCACCTCATCTCTGGGAGTGAGTGAGGATTACTTTGAAATTGCCGGGGTGTCGGTGGCGCAGGGCCGGGGCCTGCAGTACAGCGATATGGCCACCCGGGCCAAGGTGTGCGTCATCGGCGCCTATCTGAACCAGGCCTACTTTGGAGGAAACGCTGTGGGGCAGACTCTCCGGGTGGGGGGACAGAGTCTGGAGATCGTGGGCGTGCTGGCCCAGCAGGATGAAGAACTGGAGGAGGGAGGCAGCGATGACTGCCTGTACCTGCCCTATACCACTGCCGAGCGGATTACCGGCGAGGCCAGCACCTATACCATCACCATGAAGGACGAGAACTATATTGATGAGAGCGTCGCGGCGCTGGAGTCATCTCTTTACGCTGTTTTTGCCAGCGATGACTACTATACTGTGACCAGCATGTCTGAAATGCTGGAGACCATGACCAGTATGATCAATATTCTGGTGGGAGTCTTGGCGGGCATCGCCGCCATCTCCCTGGTGGTAGGCGGCATCGGCATCATGAACATTATGCTGGTGTCCGTCACTGAGCGCACCCGGGAGATCGGCATCCGCAAGTCCCTGGGAGCCAAGGAGCGATATATCATGCAGCAGTTTGTCATCGAGGCGGCGGCTACCAGCGCTTTGGGCGGAATCATCGGAATTCTGTTGGGAGACGGACTGTCGGTGATTGCCTCCACCGTCATTGCCCGGGTGATGGAGGAGACCTTGACTGTCTCTCCCACTCTGGCGGCGGTGGCACTGGCCTTCGGCATCTCGGTGGGGATCGGCATCCTATTCGGCTACCTGCCCGCCAAAAAGGCTGCCCGGCTCAACCCCATCGACGCGCTGCACTACGATTGAATCTAGAGTGGAGAGCGAAGAGTGAAGAGTGGAGAGAAGGAATTCGCCGCAGGCGAATGATTAAAAAGGTCTGGCTCCGCCGGACACCATATCTTCACGCTCAACTCTTCACTCTCACCAGAAAGGATGTTGTATATGAAATTCAGACATCGCCTGTCCGCCGTGTTTTTGTCACTCTGCATGGCTCTGTCTCTGACAGCGGTCCCGGCAGGGGCGGTGAGCGAGAGCACGGCCCTGGAAGCGGTTCAGGCACTGGGGATTATTTCAGGGGACGATTCCGGAAATCTGAACCTGTCCTCCCCGGTGACCCGGGCGGAATTTGTCACGATGATGACGGCGGCCTCCAGTTACCGGGATTCCATTGGCGACGGAAGCGGAGTTTCCCTGTTCAAGGATGTGAAAAGTGACCACTGGGCCAGCGAGTACATTAAACTGGCGGTGGAGCAGGGGTGGATGACCGGCTATGTGGACGGCACGTTCCGGCCGGACAGCCAGATCACCCTGGAGGAGGCCTGCGCCGCTCTGCTGAAACTGCTGGGATATGATTCCGCCGATCTGGCGGGCTCCTATCCGTCCGCCCAGCTGTCCAAGGCCTCCTCCGCAGGACTGCGGGATGATGTGGATGCCGTCCAGGGGGAGACCCTCACCCGACAGGACTGCGTAATGCTCTTTTATAATCTGCTGGTCAGCGAAAACAGCTCGGGCACCATCTACGGTACCACCCTGGGCTATACGGTTACCAACGGAGAGGTGGACTACTCCGCTTTGGTCACGGCTGATACCAAAGGGCCCTATGTGACAGAGGACGGATCGCTGTCGCTGCCCTTCTCGGCGGACGGGGCCACGGTTTACCGAAACGGCAGCCTGTCCTCGCTGTCCGAGGTGACCGCCTATGATGTGTACTACTACAACGCAAATCTCAGGACTGTCTGGGTCTATCACAACCGTGCGACCGGTACCCTCACTTCGGTGTCTCCCAGCACTGCGGCGCCCACCTCCGCCACTGTGGCCGGGGTGAGCTATGAGATCGGAACGTCCCAGGCCACTTATCAGTTGTCCAGTCAAGGCTCTTTTTCCGAGGGGGATATTGTCACGCTCCTGCTGGGCATGAACGGGGAGATTGTTCAGGTGCTGGGGGCTGAAGAGTCCGAGAGCGTTTACTATGGTTCGGTGGTATCCAGTTCCAAGAGCGCTTCCAGTTCTTCTACCACCAGTTCCTCTACAGTATCTCCCCAGGTGGCCACGCAGGTGGCCTGCACGGATGGAACGACCCGCACGTTTTACCACAGCGGAACCACTTTTGATCCCGGACGGCTGGTTACGGTGACCATCACCCAGTCGGGGACCACGGTGCGATCCATGTCCGAACGGAATTTGGAAGGGGAGTTCAGCAGCGACGGCACCAGCCTGGGCGAATATACTCTGGCTGATGATGTTCAGATCCTGGATACCGACGAGTATGGGGGATACGCCAGGGTGTACCCCGCCCGTCTGGCCGGAACAGAGCTGGAAGATGACGATGTGCGCTACTACACGCTGGATGCCAACGGAAATATTGACCGGCTGATTCTGTATCAGGTCACCGGCGACACCCGGGATTATGTTTATTTGAGCGGCGTGGAGGATAATTCGACCACTGGAACCGGCAGTTCGATTACCAACATTTCGGTCGTGTACACATATGTGCAGGACGGTCAGGCCACTACGCTGAACAGCGGCCGGAAGTACAGCGTTCAGACAGGGGGTGTCGTGCTGGGATATGATGATGGCGGAGAAATTGACGCCATGAAGCAGATGGAATCGGTTGTGCTGGACAGCGTGTCCACTTTGTCCGTCATCGGAGAAGACGGACAGGAGTATCGGATGGATGAAAATGTGCAGGTCCTCCTTCGGGACAGTGCCACCAGCCGGACCTATTACCAGACAACCTTGTCGGAGATCGACACGAACGACTACGATCTGGTGGGGTGGTACGACGATCTGGGCTACGCTGCCGGAGGATATATCCGAATCATTGTTGCCACCCAGAAATAAATTCTGTCTGCCTGATCCGTAGGCCAAAGGGGCAGAGAGTGAAATGGAATGACGGCCGGCTCCGAACAAGCCGAAAAAAGCCGGAAAGCCGCTGGAATCATCTGATTCCAGCGGCTTTCCGGCTGTAAAAATCGGCGGAAGAGAACGCTTTGCGCACCCTCAGTACTGCAGCCCGCCGTTCACGTCCAGCACCTCGCCGGTAGTCCAGGCGGCGTCGTCGCTGCCCAGGTAGGCGATGGCGGCGGCCGCCGCCTTACTTTTTGTCCTGGCTCTCTCTATAATAGGGATGTCATGGGACACGCATCATGGAGCGGAGCACCTGCCTGCGGCGGATAGGGGAGAGGACATATGGCGGCATATCATCTGGCAATCTGTGAGGACGACGCGGCCGAGCGGGCCCATCTGCAGGCCCTGTGCAGTGAGCTGCTGTCGGCCCGGCGGATTGACCACACGCTGACCCCCTTTGCCTCCGCAGACGAACTGGCGCAGGCGCTGGAGCAGGACGAAGGCAGGTTTGATCTGCTTCTCCTGGACATCCAGATGGACGGCATGAACGGCATGGAGCTGGCCAGAAAGGTGTACGACGGGCATGTGCCGGCCCGGATCTTGTTTATCACCGGCTGCGCGGACTACGCGGTGGAGGGATACAGCGTCCACCCCGTCCACTATCTGCTCAAGCCCGTGGAGCCGAAGGCGCTGGACGAGGCACTGTACCGGGATTGGCAGGCCTACCATCAGGCCAGCACCATCCTGTTCCGCACCGGCGGGAAGACGGTCTCTCTGCCGGTGGCGGACATCCATTTTATGGAGAGCCTGAACCGGGTGGTGGTGGTCCACCTGACGGGGGAGGATCAGTCCTTTCCCATCACGCTGCTGGACGCGGAGCAGCTGGCGCCGCCGGGGCTGTTCGCGCGGTGCCACAACAGCTATCTGATCAATCTGGACTGGGTGAAGGTGGCCGGGCGCACGGAAGTGCTGCTGCGGGACGGAACCAGACTGCCGGTGGGCAGGCGGTTCTACCGCAGCTTCCACAGCGCTCTGGTCCGCCGGGTCAACCGTTAAAAAATCGGGAGCCGTTCGGCTCCCGATTTTTCATGGGTATGATTATGATTCCGCCTGCCCGTCCTCCGGCAGCTTGAGGGCCGTCTGAACGGTGAACACCGTGTCGGTATAGCTGATGTCCAGAATGCTGTGGTATCGCTCGGCCACGGCGGTCATCTGGGAGATGCCGAAGCCGTGGGCCTGGGGGTCCTCCTTGGTGGTGAGCAGTCTGCCCTTCTCATCCACCCGCAGGGTTCCGGGATAGGCGTTCTCACAGCAGACAGCCAGAAAGCCGCCGCGCACCGACAGGCGCAGGCGAAGATACCGGGCGGCCCTGTCCGGCACCCGGGCCGCCCCCTCCAGGGCGTTGTCCAGCAGATTCATCAGCAGGGAGCACAGCTCCTCGTGGGGGATGGGGAGGGTCTCCGGGATGCTGACGTCGGCCTCAAAGCGGATGCCGGCGGCCTCGGCCCGGGCGGACGCCTCCTGGAGGATGGCGTTGACGGCGGTGTGCCGGGTGAAGCGGGGGCGGGCGGAGCGGGCGGCCTGGGACCGCCACTCGGCCAGACTGCGGCCCAGGCGCTCCATGTCCCCCTCCTGATACAGGGCGTCCAGGGCGGCCAGCCGGTGGGAGAACTCGTGGCGCAGGGCGGCGCTGTCCCGCAGCTTGGTTTCAATGGCGCGATAGTTTTCCATCACCAGATTGTTTTTCAGCTCCAGCGCCAGAGCCCGGCTCCGGGTGCGGACGATGGAGCGCACCACATCCCACACGGACAGCAGGATGCAGATCAGCACCAGCCAGCGGTTCAGCCAGGTCAGCAGGTCGTGGTATATGCCCATCTGCAGCTGCGCCGGCAGCCCGGCCAGAAAACGGATCAGCGGTCCGTCCCGGAGCCAGGAGGCCAGCGTGCACACCAGCAGCGTCCCGAGGCTGACCAGAACCGCCAGACCCAGCGCCTTCCAGAAGGCGCGGTCCCGGTGGAGGACCAGATAGGCCGCGATGGCCAGGGTGCTGAGTACCGCCATCCCCGGCCAGCTCAGAGCGGACAGCCAGGGCTCGGGCAAAAAGTAGGCGCCGAGGCCCATGGCGATGGGGTGGGCGGTCATCACCGCCGCCGCCAGCACCAGCAGGAGCAGCTTCCACTGGGGGCGGCCGTCGGAGACGCCCAGCAGGAACAGGCTCCACAGCAGGACCAGCGCCAGAGCCGCGGCGCCCGCGGGGAGGGCGTAGTAATTGCCGTAGGAGGTGGTCTCCCGGGTGTTGGTGGGGTCGTCGGTCAGGCGGAGCAGCGGCGGAAAGAGACCCATCATTTCCATGGGCCGGAGCTCCATGACCAGGGACTCCCCGCCGCCCTCGGGCAGGGTGAGCTGCACCTGGCTCAGATTGGCCGTGCCCGGCAGGGAGGGGGAGGAGGAGCGGTAGAGCTCCACCCCATCCAGACGGAGGGACAGCTCCGTGCCGGTCACCTCGAAAATCAGCCAGTACCCCATGGGCCGCTCCTCCGGCAGAACCAGGGAGAGGCGGATCACTTCCCCCTCCGCCAGCTCCGGCTGACCGGCCAGCGGGTCAAAGGGACGCTCCGTCCCGTCGGCCGCGACGACGGCGCAGGTCTCCCAATCGGGATAGGGCTGGCTCTCCCCCACCTCGGCAAACAGGCGCAGGAAGGAGAATACGCCCACGCACAGGGCCAGAAAGGCCGAGATACAAATCAGCCGGGTCAGTTTTTTCATCGCCGCCCCCCCTTTTTTTCTCTTGCTTTTTTATTGTATCCAAACCGGCCCAAGGACACAAGCCCTTTCCGGCCCCGCCCGGGATAAACAGCACATTTTGATGCGCAAACGACACCGGAGGCGGAAGGATTTTCTGGTACAATAGAGTGGAAGAGAATTCGCCTGCCGGACCGGGAGGATCGCGCCCCTGCCGTCCGGCGGAAACCCGGCGCGCGAATGGAAGGGAGAACAAAGCATATGAGGAAGTGTTGGAGGAAACTGGTTTCGCTGATGCTGTCCGCGGTGATGTGCCTGAGTCTGCTGCCCACCCAGGCGCTGGCGGCGCTGGCGGACAACACGCCGGACCAGAACCGGCAGATTCTGGCCCAGCTGCAGGCGCTGCTGGGCGACGCGGCCACGGCGGAGCAGGTTCTTGCCATGCTCAGGGAGTACGGTCTGGTGGACCGGGACGGAAGCATCATCACCGACTGGAGCGGGGAGATTTTCCTGCAGGAGGACAGCCAGCCGCTGAGCTTCGCCCAGGCGATGGAGCTGCGGCAGGGCACGGTGACGGTGAACGGCCGGACCTGCGACGCGGCCCGCCTGCGGCAGGTGCTGACCGACATGGAGGACCAGGGCCTGCTGCCCGGCGGCGCGCCGGCGGAGGACTGGGCCCTGGCCGTGAACGGCCGGCCGGTGGCCCCGGCGGAGCTGGAGCAGGCTCTGGCGGCCGCCCAGGAGCCCCCGAAAGAGACTGAACCCCCGGTTGAGACTGGGCCCCCGAAAGAGACGGAGCCCCCGGTTGAGACCGAGCCCCCGACGGAGACCGAGCCCCCGACGGAGACGGAGCCCCCGACGGAGACCGAGCCCCCGGAAGAGACCGAATCCCCGGAAGAGGCCGAGCCGCAGCCCGTCGTCTCCCTGCTGTCCGCCGTCGGCCGTCTGCTGGGGCTGACCGGCGAGGAGGAGCCCGCCGGGCCGGTGGTGACGGTGCTGGGTGTCCCGGCGGATGAGGAGACGCTGCTGGAGATCATCAACTTTCTGGCGGAGTACGACCTGCTGACCGGGACCGGGGCCGCCGCCGACTGGTCCCTGACCCGGCCCGGGGAGAAGCGGGCCGTCACCCCGGAGGAGATCACCGCCATGGTGGAGGAGGGCAGTCTCAGCCCCGACGCGGTGGTCACCGTGGACGGCAGCCCCATCACCGTCCGGGACCTGCAGGTCATTCTGGACATTGAGACGGAGCTGCAGCGCATTCAGGAGACCTATTTCCCCGAGGGGGATGTGGAGCTGAGCCGGGAGCAGGCGGAGGCCCTGCTGTCCCTCTATAACCAGCTTCTGGCCGACGGGGGCTTTGAGCTGTACAACAGCCAGGGGGCCGACGCCCTGTCCGCCGGCAGCTTTCCCTCCGGCATCGACCACACGGTTCGCATCTCGGCCAGCGGGGCGGCCACCGCCGCACAGAACAGCACCTATACGGTCACGGTGTCTCTGAACAAGGCGCAGAGCGAGGACGTGACCTTCTCCTACCGCGCCTTTTCCGGCAGCGTGAGCGCCACAGGAAGCGGAACCGAGTTGTCCATCGGGGCGGGGCAGACCAGCACCACCTTCACCGTGAATGTGGGGGGCGACATGGGCACCCTGTTGAAGAGCGGAGCCGACGGCGCCTTCTTTGTCCAGATTTACGACGTGAAGAACGCCCTGTTTAACGACGGGAAGGACAGCCACACCCTGACCGTGCGGGTGGATGGCAGCGACAACGAGGTCTATTGGGCGACGTTTCGGCCCGCGGACACGACTTATGAGGGGTTCTCCAGCTGGATCAGCGGCATAGACGGTGATGTTCTATCAGGGGAAGAGTCCTTTGAGGAACTTTGGGGGATCACGCCGGAGGAAGCCAAAAGCAATCCTAGTTACTGCATGGATATGACGGCTTTTCAGGAAAGCTCCCACCGGATTGTGGACGACACATATACGGTCTCCGCGCTGAGCCCGGGGCACTACCGGGTGAGCCTGGACTTTCCGGAAAATGAGCTGACCGTTTTTCCGGCGAGTTTACCCGGCTATGAGCATTTTTGGGACGATATTCTCCACACACGCCCGGCAAACGGAACAGCGTTCATGCTTCAGATGCCGGAGGGAGACTTTCTGCGCCTCCGCGAAGGAATCACTCCGTCAAAAACGGAGACGACCCATCCAATCCTTGCAAACAGTGAAGAGGTCGGTTGGGACCTCACCCACAGCGGCGGCAGCTACTCCATCCCCGTTTCCTTCTATATGGGGAAATTTGGGCTTTCTTCATGGTCAGCCAGCGCGGCTGTGGCCTATGTCCCGACCATACAATTTCAATACACGGTGACCATAAAAGAGACCACCACCTCCACCAACGCCGCCGTCACCTCCCCCGACGGGACCTTCACCTCCGGGCAGACGATCCCCATCACCGTGGAGTTCGGCTTCCCCATGGAGATTTCCAACGACATGAGCATCACGGTGAACGGCCAGACCCTGCGCCCCGTGGAAGACGGGGCCACCTCCGACCACGCCACCTTCCTCTATGAGGTGCCCGTGTCGGGGTACAGCGACCTCACCCTGGAGGCGGTCAGCCTGAGCGGCACGGGGGCCAACGGCCAGGCCGTGGCGGTGTCCGGGCCTGACAGTCCCGGCAAGATTTCCGGAGCCGCGCTGGACATCCCCCGCCTCATCGACGCGCTGACCCAGTGGGATGCCAAGGTAACGGAATTCACCTACCACGAGGCCGTGGGCGATCAGGCGGCCTATACCGCCGCCGAGGTGGAGCTGACCATGATCCCGCCCGAAAACGACAATCTGCGCCAGCTGCTGGCGAGCAGCGCCTACACCGGGGAGGACGGGTCCCCCCTCTATTGCGGCCAGCTGGCCCTCTCTCTGGACGGCGGACAGACCACCATCCCCCTGGAGATCACCCAGGAGACGGTGGGGGGCAACAAGCCGGCGGTCACAAAGCTCTCCGCCCACATCACCCTCAACGTGGATGAACTTGTGGATGCGGGGGTGGATCTGAGCCGGGATCTGGCCTTTGTGGCCGAGCTGTACACGCTGGACGCGTCCAGCCATGCGGCCGAAGAGCTGCTCTTCGGCCAATACCTCTCCTATACCGTCCGGAAGCCGGTGCCCTTGACGGCGGCGGGGATCGAGGTCACCCGCTCGGCGAACTGGCCCGCGGATACGGAGACCGTGTTTGTCCAGGAGAAGCCGGAGCTGAAGCTCTCCGCCGCCGTGGCCAATCCCGAAACCTACACCTGGAGCCAGTACCGGTGGTTCTCCAGCAACCCGAGCGTGGCCAGCATCGACCCCCTGACCGGGGAGGTCAGCCTGTACGGAAAGGGACAGGTGGACTTCTATGTCCGGGGCTGGAACGGCGGTCTGGCTGAGTATCAGGACGACGAGGACATCGAGGACAGCGAGCGGGTTTACAGCAAGAAGGTCGCCAGCCTCAACGTGGGCGAGGGCAGCGCCCCCTATCTGACCATCCCGGAGGAGCAGATGACCGTCCGGGCGGGGGAGAACGTGACCCTGCGCTGGGCCGGCAATCTGGTGCAGAAGAACCGGGATTACGCCGGGGCGGATACCCGCACCACCTTCACCCTGAAGGTCTATAAGGGGGAGGACACGGAGAGCGAGCCGGTGCAGACCCACTTTATCACCTACGACCCCACCCAGTCCGACGGCACCATCACCATGGGCGACGGCACCACCATGCCCATGTGGACCGCGGGCGAGGCGGATGAAAACGGACAGCCGATCCTGACCCCCAACCAGTCCTTCACCCTCTCCGGCCTGACGGAGACGTCGTTCAGCGGGGTCAGCTATACGCTGGTGCTGACCGGCGCCACCGAGGCGGAGGTGCCCGGCGGCCAGCAGACCTTTACTGCCACGGCCTATGTGACCGTCCTGTCCCAGCCCGTCACCGTCCGGCTGGAGCGGCCGGAGCGGTTCTATCAGGTCAACAGCGGGGCGCTGGAGCTGGGGTACACGCTGGAGAACTACGACGCGGGCAACAACGCGCAGTTCCAGCTGGTGGTCACCGACAACGCCACGGGCCAAGCGGTGCTGACTGAGACGGCGCCCGACAGCGCCCAGGGGGGCGCCTTCACCATCGACCTGGGGGCCGTGGCGCCGCAGAACGGCTTCCGCACCATCTACGACGTGTCCCTCCAGGCCAAGAACCCCGCCGAGGAGGGCTGGAGCCGGGACTCCTTCACCCTGTACATCTACGACCAGAACGCCCTGTCCATTCGGGTTCAGGAGGTGACGAAGGGAGAGACCTCGGTGGTCACCGTGGAGGGCGACCAGGTCACCATGTCCAACCAGGAGTGGATCGCCGGCCTGGGCCAGGACGAGATTCTGGAGCTCAACCGGAACATCAATTTGCAGGCCGGGATCTCCATCAACTACGAGGACCACCCCTGGGGGGAGGCCAGCGACCGGGTGGAGTGGAGCAGCGGCGACAACGAAACAGCCTCGGTCAACTATCCCCAGGGCGCCTATTACGAGGACATTGAGAATCTGCCCTATACCTCCTACGCCCCGGCCACCCAGTTCATCCTCTCGGGCAAGAGCGACGGCACCACCGTGGTGGAGGCCATCCACGCCCTGGCCGGGGACGCCCTCAGCGACTCGGTGGAGGTGACGGTGGAGACGCTGAAGGATAAGCTCTATCTGTTCCAGTTCTATCCCGCGGCGCAGGCCACCTTCACCTATATCAACGGCGACGGGGAGACGGTGAAGAAGACCACCAACGAAAAGGGGCAGGCCGCCGTCTATGAGCAGAGCGGCATCCACTCCGACGTGTATGTGGAGGCGGAGATCGACAAGGAGAAATACCTGGGCACCGTGTATCAGGAGGATCTGGTGAGCCAGGAGCGGGACGCGGTGAGCCTGGAGCTCTACCCCCTCAACACCATCACCATGCGCAAGGCCGCCACCCTGCCCATCTATCTGAACACACCCGACGGCCAGCCCTTCAGCGGCACCGTTCAGGTCCGGGCGGGCGTGTACCGCGCCCTGGTGGGGAAGGAGCTGGAGTGGTGTGAAGAGGCCTATGTGGACCCGATGAACAACTCCCAGAACCTGGGCAAGACCCAGGACTACCCGGTGAAGTTTGTGGACGGGGCCTATACCTTCCAGTTTGACCTGACCCAGTTCTCCACCGCCAGCCAGCCCGACGCGGCCAACACCAACCCGGTGACGGCGGCGGACGACATCCAGTTTGTGCTGGAGCTGCGGGCGGAGAGCGACGACGGGACGACCTATTATCCGGTGCTCTTCACCGCCTACGGTTCTCTCAACGAGGAGGACGCCGTCCGCCTGGCCCAGCGGGTGGTCACGCTGGAGGCAGTGCCCGAGGGAAAGGAGGAGGAGCCCTTCATCGCCCGGCAGGCCGTCTATTTCTCCGGGAAGGAGAGCGGCATCGGCACCGACATGCGCCACAAGAGCGGCCGGGTGGGCCCCAGCGCCGCCTATCCCGACCTGCTGCTGGCCACCACCGTGCTGTGGTGGGGCGAGAACAGCTCCGACTCCAGCGGCCAGAATAGCCGGACCATCCAGTTTGTCGACGAGTCGGGCACTCTGCTGCAGGGGCAGGTCACGGTGGGGGAGGAGTACCCTTTCTGCTCCATGCCGGTCAGCCACAACACCGTCCACCTCAACCAGGCGCAGCTGGAGCATCTGAACGTGTCCGCTCTGAGCGGCCGCCAGCTGCAGCTGCAGTACATCAGGAACGGCAGCGCGGACGTGCGGGAGGATATGCCCTGGCTGTTTATCAACGCCCTGGGGCTGGAGGACGTGACCAACTCCGACAATCTGGTGGAGCGCATCTCCGCCCTGACCAGCCTGATCTCCTCCAGCAACAGCGACGGCGTGGACGTGGGCAACAGCTTTTTGACCATGGGCATTGCCCTGGCCACCCAGACCAATATCACCCTGCCCCTGGTCACCATGAAGCTCTCCCCCACCAGCGACCCCACCACCTTCCGGGGCCTGATCGCCGTGGGCATGAACAACTTTGAAAACGACAACGTCTCCGGCGTGGACGCCGACGGCGGGCGGGGCTCCGATCTGGACGCCACCCCCGGTCTGGACGCCCTCAAGGGGGTGTACGGCAAGGGTGTCGGCGGGTATCTGGAATCGCTGGGCAACCAGTTTTCGATGGCGGCCGGCATTCTGGACGGCAACCTCCGGGGCGGTACCGGCGGCGCGGTCATGACCACCGACCGCAGGCCCTATTTCGCCTTCCAGGGCTGGTTTGAAATCGAGGTCACCTATGACTTTGCGGCCGAAGAGTGGGTGTTCACCTTCCTCACCGGCGGCGCCACCGCCGGCGGCGGCCTGGGCTATGAGTGGACCTGGAATTTCCAGGCCGGTCCCATCCCCCTGGTGGCCCAGCTGGAGCTGGGAGCCGCCGCCTCGCTGAGCTTCACCTCCCTGCTGAACCCGACATACGACGGGGAGGACTTTCTCACCCAGGCGCGGATATACGCCTATCTCCAGTTCTTCGGCGGCATCGGTTTTGACTATGCCATTGTGGCGCTGAAGCTGGGATTGTACGGAAGGCTGGGCCTGAACGCCGAGCTGCAGTGGCTGAATCTGGCCAACGGGGAGGTCTGGAACGGCCAGCAGCTGGAGTTTACCGGCGAGGTGGGCGCCAAGTTCCAGGTGGAGGCCCTCTACTTCATCTCCTATGAGAAGGTCCTCTGGTCCCAGCCCTTTGACATCACGGACGACGAATGGGGAAAATATGACGAGATCAATCGGTATTGGGACGAGGCCCTCACCGGCGCGGGCAGCAGCACCGAGTATTTCCAGCCCGAGGGCGGAGGTGGAGAGAGCGGCGGGAGCGCCGCCCGGGCCAACCTGATCATGGCCACGCCCGACGGCATGGGCGTCTACGCCGCCGATCTGGACGCCGCCTTCCTGGACCGGGACTATCTGGACGACTACACCCGCTCCTATGACAATTCCGCCCCCACTCTGGAACAGGAATCCGGCGGCTTTGCTCTCATGGACCTGCTGTCCGGCGCCTTCGGCGCGGGCAGGAGCGGCAGCGCCGTGGTCAGAACTCTGGAGAACAGCTACAGCCAGGCCGGCCCGGTCCTCAGCGACGACGGCCGGTATCTGTTCTATCTCAGCGATCTGGACGATTCGGGCGACGCCACCGCCGTGCGGGTGGCCTATATGGAGAAGAACAGCGGCAATGCCGGATATACCGACAGCGGCGTGGTGGAGAACAGCGGCTACGGCGACAGCGGCGTCAGCGCCTCGGGCAGCGGCGAGGACGCGGCCGTGGTGTGGAGCCGGGTCATGGAGGAGCCCGCCATCACCGAGCCGGGCCAGTCCGTCACCTCCGACATCCAGGCCCAGATGCTGAACGACTCCGACATTCTGGTGGCCGTGCCCGGCGACGGCGGCTGGAAGGTGACCAACCTGTGCCTGGCCTATGACAGCGAAGGAAATCCGATCACTGACGAAGAAGGAAATTCTATCTCCAACGGCGTGGGCGATCTGGCCCCCGTGGTGGCCCGGAAAGACGACAACATTTTTGTGGCGTGGCGGCAGGTGGCCTCCACCGACACGGTGGACGTTACCAACTTCAATGCCCGGGACTACATTTACTTCTGCTATTCCGAGGACGGCGGCGAGACCTGGAGTGCCCCCGCGCCCATCTACAACGGCACCTCCGGCTCCGTCAAGGGCATTGAGGCCGCCATGCTCCCCGACGGCACCGCCGCCGTGGCCTTCGCCCTGGAGGGGGCGGGCCAGAATGTGGCGGAAGGCGAGTACAATCAGAACGTGGCCTACGCCGTGGTGGGGGAAAACGCCGAGGGAGCGTATGACGTGCTCCGCTATGTGGTGATGGAGGACGAGAACCTGGACGAGAATCCCCAGCTGGCCGCGGTCGAACTGGGGGATACTCCCGCCTTCATCCTGGGCTGGCACAGCGTATCTGCCCAGGACGGCTCCAGCGACATCCGTCTGGCCGCCGTCGACGGCAGCGGCAACCGGATCACCGGCTTTGTGGACGCCCTGTCCGACCTGATCGCCAACAGCAGCACCTCCGTGTCCGCCGACTTCCAGTTTGTGCAGAACGCGGATTCTCTGGATCATCTCTCCATCCTGTGGAGCGGCACCGTGGAGGACGAGGTTCCGGCCCAGGGGGACGAGGACGAGGCACAGCCCGCCGCCCGCGGCGTGATCAACGGGCTCCGCTTCCGCACCGTGACGGAGAACGGCGTCCCCAAGGTCGGCGTCACCGCTGCCCAGCAGCTGATGGAGATGCCGAACTGGACCACAGTGGACAATTTCAGCGCCTATGTAGACAGCGACGGGAACATCCGCACGGCGGTCCAGGGGACCTATTATGACTATCAGGATATGGATATGGTGGATGTGGACTATGGAAACGGCGAAACTGGCAAAGTTGCCATCCCGAAAGAGCGCACCGACCTTCTCACCGCTGTGGGCGCCTATACCGACGCCATCCGGGTGGACTCCATCATTCCCGACTATGAGAACCTCCGCAAGGGGGCCAGCGTGCCGGTGCAGCTGAGCCTGACCAACCTGGGCACCCAACCCATCACCCAGGTGACGGTGGACATCGGCGGCCAGAAGACCACCTTCGGTCCCGACGACGCCTTTGTGAGCATTGCGCCCGGCCAGACCAGAAGCCTGACCGCCTTCTATACCGTCCCCACAGGCACCATTCCCAACCCGGAGTACACCATTACCGCCTCCTTCGGCGCAACCGCGGGGGGAACCTTCGCCGCCGCCCCTGCCAGCGGCACGGAGCAGTCCGAGACCGGCACCCTGGCCCTGAATGTGCCCGACCTGGGCATCGCCGATCAGGACATCCTGCTGGAGGCGGCCGACGGCCGGCGGGTGCTCCAGCTCACGCTGTTCAACAACAGCGACGCCCAGCTGGAGGGCTCCGGCCGCAGCGTGAAGTTGGCCTTCTACAGCGATCCCTCCTGTACCAAGCCCATTGACACCCAGTACTTCACGCCAATTTCCACCCTCGACGGCGAAGACGGCGTCCTGCTCACCGTCAGCGAAGACGGCGATCTGGCCAAGATTGATCAGGGCTTCTACACCGTGCAGTTCAGCTTCGATCTGGAGTCCTATATCAAGCAGAATACCGGCACGGCGGAAGAGCCCGCCCATGCGTTCCGGGATGAAGCCGGCGAGGTTCGGGACGAGGGCGTCACCCTCTATGCCAAGGTCTGGGTGGAGGGCAGGGACACGGCGTCCGGTCAGACGGGAGAGCTGGTGGAGTATGTCACAACCAACAACTCCGCCTCCGTGCGCATGGACAGCCTGCTCAAACAGGCCGAAGGCCGGCCGGTGACCGTGGCCAGCCAGCTCAGTCAGACCGGGACCGGCGGCACACAGGTGGACGTCACCCTGCGCAACAACTCCATCGTAAGCAGCCAGGACGGCAATGTTATCGTCACCCTTTATGACAGCAGCGGCAACAAGCTGGCCGTCCAGCAGAGCTATACCGGCGAAGGCGGGGACAACGGACTGGTGCCCCTCAACCCTGAAGAGACCAAGACGATTTCCTTTACCTTTGAAGGCGTCCAGGCCGCGCGGGCCGAGGTCACTTACAGCAAGACGATCCTGGAGCAGGACAACAACAGTCTGACGCAGCTGTACTTCCAGGGAATCCCCGTCACGCTGGCGGACTTTGTCCAGCGGACGGACGGCGTCTTCGCCGCTTCCGTCCAGGTCTCCCGGATGGATTCCACCTGGGTCAACGCGGTGACGGCCAATCCCAACGCCTCGGTCACCGTAAACGGAACAGCGATGCCGATGGGCGGCACCGGCGTCAATCTGTCCAGGGGAAACAATGTCATCACCGTCACCGTGACTTCCCCGGACGGCAGCCGGACCGACGTCTATGAACTGACCGTGGACAACAGCTATCCCTCCGGCGGCGGGAGCAGTTCCTACCCCGTGGAGGTGGCCGACACCGACCACGGCACCGTGACGGTGCGGCCTGAACGAGCCCAGCGGGGCGACAGGGTGATCATCACGGCCCGGCCGGACGAGGGCTATCAGGTGGATACCGTCACCGTCACCCGCAGCGGCGGGGATACGGTGGCCGTCACTGCCAATCCAGACGGCACCTACACCTTTATCATGCCCAATGGCGGGGTGACGGTGGAAGTTACCTTTGTGGAAGAGGGGGCGTGGAACAACCCCTATACCGATGTGGCGCGGGACGCCTGGTATTACGACGCGGTGCGGTATGTCAGCGAAAACGGCCTGATGAGCGGCACCGGCGAGGGAATCTTCAGCCCGAATCTCACCACCACCCGGGGCATGGTCGTCACCATCCTGTGGCGGCTGGAGGGGAGCCCGGAGACGGCCGGCGGAACGGACTTCCCGGATGTGGGACCCTCCGCCTGGTACAGACAGGCGGTACGCTGGGCGTCGGATCAGGGCATTGTGGCCGGCTATGAAAGCGGCCTCTTCGGCCCGGACGACGTCATGACCAGAGAACAGCTGGCCGCCGTCCTGTACCAGTACGCCAGATACAAGGGGTATGATACGACGGCCTCCGGAGAGCTGAGCGGCTATCAAGACGCGGATCAGATCAGTTCCTATGCCCTGGCCGCCATGGAGTGGGCCAACGGCGCCGGACTGATCACCGGTACGGACGCGGGCACCCTGAATCCCAGGGGCGGCACCACCCGCGCCGAGGCTGCGGTTATCCTCATGCAGTTCTGTGAGCGGGTCAGAGGGTAAGTTTTCAGCTCATGGTTTGGGGGCAGCGGCGTCAGCCGCTGCCCCCGGAGCTGTTTTGTCAGCGCGATATTGGGGAGAAGGATTGTCAAGGGGGAGGGAAGATAAAAAATCCGCTGGAATCAACTGATTCCAGCGGATTTCTGGTTGCGGGAGGAGGACTTGAACCTCCGACCTCCGGGTTATGAGAGAGAATTGAGGGCTTTTGTCGCTTTTCGTATCGCCTTCAAATAATTCTATATATTGT
>CALWVX010000010.1 GCA_944385065.1 uncultured Oscillospiraceae bacterium
CCATGCGCAGCCCCCCTTTGCATACATCAGCTGTTTTGTGGGTTGTGAAGACCGCTTGTGTTTTTATTATGCAGTAAAATAAAGAAAATAGCAAGAACGGGTTTCAACCGCCGTATCAAAATTGACCGGCTGCCAAAATGGCGGCCGGCCGGTATTTGATACGTGTTTTCTTAGTGAGCCGTGCCCGCTGGGAACAGATTTGGAGAACGGAAGAGAGAAATCAGACACAAGGACAGCCTGAGTCAGACGGCGCTTATTTTACTGGAGACAGCTCCAACAATTCCGGGTCTACGATTTTCCCCTGATCCATGATCTGCCGTCCATCAATCCAGACACTGGAGTTGAGGCAGATCCCATCGGTGTGGGACTTGGCGTTCAGACCGTCAGGAGGAGCTTCCAGCGGGCTGACATAACCGATTCCCCACTCAGTGCAGCCCCAGACCCGCTCGTCTTCACAGATATTTCCGCTCAGGGTGGCACCGGGATTAAATCCGTAGGCGATGTGCGCCATGTGGAACATCAATTCGTCATCAAAGGAGGCCAGCCACTTCTCGTATTCCTTGGCGGCGCTGCCCCCTTCCATGCGGACAATTCGGCCGTTTTCCACAAACAGAGTGACCGGGGCGTCAGGGACCTTCCCAAAAGGAGGGGTGATGGTTCCATCAAAGACAATCTTTCCGTTGATCGAGTCAAACTTGGGGATAATATTCAGCTGGCCGGTCAGGAAATGCATCCCAGGCTGAGATGCATCGCCGCAGTCATTGGAAATGGTATGGGTGGGATCCAGCAGGAAGCGGACGTCCGTGCCGGCGGGCGTGGTGACATGGAGTTCTTTGGCGGTCTCGTGGAGCTGGGCCACCCGAGTCATGAACTTCCGCAGCTGGAGGGTCTCTACTTTCCCTACCACACGTTCCAGAAGCCCACAGTCAAAATCAACCAGACACATGTAGCGCAGCTTGGGGTTGCCCGCGATTGCCCGCTCAAAGGGGGTGGAATAGAGCAGCCACTGATGGTTAAATTCGATCCACACGTCACAGTGCATCAGCGCACCGGTCAGTTCCTCCACGGGGATTCCCGGATCGGCCGCCTTGCCCACGCCATCCGGTTCGGCAATGACAATAACCATAGGTTTGGCTCCCACTGCATATACACTGGAGGCCACGGCGTTTACCAGATCCATGTCGGAGCCGGTATCTGCGGTGACGATTACAACTTCATCCTTTTTGACATCAAAAACTTCGCGGATCAACTTATCCGCAGCGCGCTGCAGTTCAAAACGCGGCATAGTCAACACTCCTTTTCCGTCTTTAAATTTTTGAATGCGGATCACTTGTATTTAGGTTGCACTCTGATTGTACTCCAGCCTTTTGCCTGCCGCCTTATTCCAAAATTAAAAAAGAGCGTAAAATTTTGAAATTTATACAAAGAAAAACAGGCGATTGTTCGCTACAATCAGAAGGAACGAAATAGAGAAAGGGGTTTTCCCTATGAATCGAAGAATGTTCCTTGCGAAAAACCTTGATCGTATGATCGAGGAATTAGGGCGGATCGTTGCCATTCCCTCCGTCCTGGATCAGGGTAGTGCCGGCGCCGGACGGCCATTTGGGCGTGATGTCGGCCTGGCGCTGGAGACTTTTTTAACTCTGGCAGACCAGATGGGCATGGACACCGTCAACTATGATGGCTATGCCGGCGAGGTGACCTTGGGGCATGGGGAGCACATGGTTGGTATCCTGTGTCATATTGATGTGGTTGCCGCCGGTCAGGGATGGAATACGCCGCCGTTTCAGCTCATCCGGAAGGACGATGCACTCTATGGAAGGGGTTCCTCGGATGACAAGGGACCGTTGATCAGCAGTCTCTATGCCATGAAATACATCCAGGAGCAGGGGCTGCTCCCTGCTGACAGCTCGATTCGGCTGATTGTTGGAGCGGATGAAGAAGAGGAACTGCGCTGCATCGACTACTATGTGAAGCACGCTTCCCGGCTGCCTGACGTTTCGTTTGTCCCGGATGGATATTTCCCGCTGGTCAACTGTGAAAAGGGACTGATTGACTTCGATCTGATATGGAAGGGCCAAAAGCGGCCGGATGCCCAGGCCTGCATTGTTTCTTTGTCTGGGGGAGCGGGGCGCAATCTTACAGCCGATTCTGCACAGTGTCGGCTGTCGGTGTTCGAAAAAGATGAAAAGTTTGTGCTGGATCGGCTGAAGGCCGTTGAGGAGCTGTCCATCAGTCCCGATCAGGGTGACTTTGTGGTAGAGACCAAAGGTGTGGCTGCGCATGCCATGCAGCCGGAGAAAGGGAAAAACGCAATCAATTTGCTGCTTCACGGCCTGAAACGATCCGGGGTTCTCTTTGACCGGCAGGACTTTTTGAACGCCTATGAACAAGCGATCGGGATTGATCTGAACGGCCAGAGGCTGGGCTGTGATTTCCAGGATGAACGGTCCGGAATTCTGACTTTAAATGTGGGGGTGATCCAACTGGAAGAAGCGCAGATCCGGTTGAAGGCCAATACTCGCTATCCGGCGTCCTTTTCTTATGAGAAAATTCGGTCCAGCCTGATTGCGGGCCTGGAGAAAGCCGGATTTGAGTATCAGGAATGCCTGTCCATGCCTCCGCTGGACATCCCCCGGGATTCTCCCCTGGTTCGGAAATTGATGGAAAGTTATCAGGAGGTAACAGGTGATCGGGAACATGACGCCTTTTCCATCGGTGGGGCCACCTATGCCCGTTCCATTCCCAATGCGGTATCGTTCGGTCCGCTTTTCCCTGGCGAAACTGAACTGGCCCATGAAGCGAATGAGTGCCTTTCTGTTCAGAGCCTGGAGCGCATGACGGAGATTTACATTTCTGCGCTGGAAAAACTTTTGGAGTGAGCAAGGGGGGACACAATGAACACTCTTTGGCTGCGGCACCGCCCGATCCAGCATTTGATGGTATTGGCGGGGGCGGGAATCTATGCGGCCGGCCTCAACCTGTTTGTGCTGCCGCTCCAGCTGTACAGCGGCGGTGTGCCGGGGCTGGCTCAGCTGTTGGAGCTGGCCGCAGAGACGGTACTCCCTACCTTGCCCGCTGGGATCAACCTGTATGGTGTCCTCTATTTTTTTCTCAATATTCCGCCTTTGGTTTTGGCTTGGCGGTATTTGGGCCGGATGTTCCTGATCAAGACGGTGGAGGGGATCGCGGCCATCAGCTTTTTTATGGCGTTGATCCCCGTTTCCCCGGTCCCGATCCTGGAAGAGGCCATCGCCTCTGTTCTGGTGGGAGGAGTAATTGCCGGCTGCGGGATCGGGGTGCTGCTCACTGCCGGCGGTTCCGGAGGTGGATTAGATGTAATTGGAGTGCTGGTCTCCCGCACTGTGCCTCAGTTCAGTGTGGGCAAGCTGACGATCTATTTCAACGCAGTCCTGTTTATCGTTTACCTGCTCTTGTTTGACATCTCCACCGCCCTGTATTCTCTGATTTTTATGGTGTTTTACTCTGTGTTCCTGGATCACACCCACTACCAGAACATCAATGTGCGACTAATGATTTTTACCAAAAAGAGCGGCATAGACTGGGACATCATGAGAAAAACTGCCCGTGGCGTTACGGAGTGGAGGGGAATGGGGGCCTACACTGGTGAGCCGACAAACATTTTGGTTACTGTTATCAATAAATACGAAGTTGGTACTTTTTTGGAGATCATATGCGCCCTTGATCCTGCCGCCTTTTTCAGCCTAGACGATGGCGTCTTCGTGGCGAAGAATTATGAAAAACGCCTTTGATTTTGAAATTCACTGTGTTCCGGCAGAAACGTCAAAGAGCAGCGAAGGTCACAAAATACAACTTATACCTAAGCAGGCAAGCAGCTGAACAGTTGAGTAAGGTTTTGGTTCAACAATTTTGCCTCTCTTGTGAAAAGGACCGAATCTTTTGAACCGCCCCAGTAAAAGCGGACAATGGACAAAAGGTCCCCTAATGTAGGAAAATAGACTACATTAGGGGACCTTAGTATGTCCGGGAAAAGGAATGAAGAGGTATCCTGTGGGGATACGGGAATGAGTAGTGTCACAAATCTGCGTGGGAGAAAGCCAGCGTGATGATGCCGGGCGTATGGGATCAGCCGGCGGGATGTTCAGCGCTGGCTGAAGGGACCTGCCTTTCCCAAGGCGCGAGGGCGTAAGCCCGCGAAAACACTGACGGAGTACAAGGATAAGAACAAACGGCTCAAGATGGGAAATAAGTGATTGCGGGATTTTCCGCTAACCGCTTGATACAAATGGGAAAACTGCGGTCTCAGCCGGATTTCCGGTCTGCCATATTGCAGTCAGATCATCCGGCGGGTCTCATCTGTCTGCTTTAAAAACTGCAGAAATTGTTCGCTTGCCGGGGAAAATGCCTGGTCCTTTTTCCAAACCAGAACTGTTCCGGTTTCCAGGGGAGGGGAAAAGGGGACAAAGCACAGTTCGTCGGACAGGTTGCCCATAAAAAAGCCCAGCGCCGCCCCCACATGGTTGCGCACCATGTTGGCGGCGTTGAGAATCAAATTGAAGGTGGCGGCGATTTCGATTTTTTCAAACGCATCTCCAAACCAGCCGGCCAGCTCCCGCTGTACCTCCTCCCGCCGGGACAGCAGCAGCGGAATGCCCAGAAGGTCCCGGGGGGTGACGGATGCTCTGGCAGCCAGAGGGTCGTCCCGTCGGACCCAGACGCCCCAGCGGTCCCGCCTGGGCATCCGGATAAACTCGTATCGGCCGATGTCCACCGGCTCGGCCAGCAGGCCCAAATCCAGCAGCCCCTTGTCCGGGCGCTCCTTGATGTCGTCCGCCGAGGCGCTGTACACACTGAACCGCACCAGCGGGTGCGCCCGGCGGAAGACAGCTATTTTCCGGGACAGGTCGGTCATGCTGTTGGATTCCCCCGCCCCAATGGAGATTTCTCCCGCAAGCTCCCCCGCGTCCTGCTGAAATTCCCGCTGCGTTTTCTCCGCCAGGTCCACGATTTCCTGTGCCCGGCGGCGGAGCAGCATCCCTTCATCGGTGAGGGAGGCATGGTACTTTCCCCGGCGCAGCAGCTGTACGCCCAGTTCCTCCTCCAGCTGTATCAGCTGCCGGGACAGGGTGGGCTGGGTCACATGGAGCAGGGCGGCGGCTTTTGTAATATTTTCTTCCCGGGCCACGACCAGAAAATATTTCAGGACACGCAGCTCCATAGCATTCTCCCCTTTCTGTGTTCAGAATAGCGTAAGTTTCGGCCGGCGGCAACAAAAAATGCGGGTTTGCAGGGTGAGGTGGTGCCGCGCAGACACAGCGGAGAGACGCTCACAGGCGGATGGGATAGCTCCCGGTGAAGCAGCCGTCGCAGAAGCCGCAGGCGGCATCCGGGGCGATCTGGTGCAGATCCTCCAGGCGGAGAAAGCCCAGGCTGTCGGAGCCGATAAGTGCCCTGATTTCCTCGGTGGAGCGGCAGCATGCGATCAGATTTTCCCGGTCGGGGATGTCCGTGCCGAAATAACAGGGGGCGATAAATGGGGGGGCGGAGACGCGCAGATGGACCTCCTTTGCGCCGGCCTCCCGCAGCAGCGAGACAATCTGCCGCGAGGTGGTTCCCCGGACGATGGAGTCATCCACCATGACCACCCGCTTTCCCTCCACACAGCTTCTGAGCGCCCCCAGTTTGATACGCACCGCCTGCTCCCGGCTCTGCTGGCCGGGGGTGATAAAGGTGCGGCCGATGTAGCGGTTTTTCACCAGACCGGTCCCATAGGGAATTCCGGACTCCCGGGCATAGCCCATGGCCGCGTCCAGGCCGGAGTCCGGGACGCCGATGACCGCGTCTGCCTCCACCGGCCAGGCGCGGGCCAGCAGCTGCCCTGCGCGCAGCCGGGCCTCGTGGACGGACTGGCCGCAGATCACCGAGTCGGGCCGGGCGAAATAGATATACTCAAATATACACAGGTGGCTGGTTGCGCCCTCGCAGTTTTCCCGAATGGAGGTGACGGCTCCGTTTTCCACCACAACCACCTCTCCGGGATCCACCTCCCGGACAAAAGAGGCGCCCACCGCGTTCAAAGCGCAGCTCTCAGAGGCAAACAGGATTGCGTCCCCCCGGCGGCCCATACACAGCGGACGGAACCCCCATGGGTCCCGGACGGCGATGAGCTTCTGCGGGGACATGACCAGCAGAGAATAGGCTCCCCGCAGGCCCTTCATGGCCTGACAGACTGCCTCCTCCACGCAGCTGCAGCGCAGCCGTTCCTGGGCGATGGAGTAAGCGATGAGCTCTGAGTCGGTGGTGGTCTGAAAGATGGCGCCGCGGTACTCGAACGCGGTGCGGAGTTCCCGGGTGTTGACCAGATTGCCGTTGTGGGCCACAGCCAGGGTGCCCTTCACATAGTTCAGCGTCAGGGGCTGGGCGTTTTCCCGGCGGCCCCCGCCTGTGGTGGAGTAGCGCACATGGCCGACGGCCATGGTGCCGTTGAGCTGGTCCAGCTGAGCGCAGTCAAAGACTTCCCCCACCAGCCCCACATCCTTGTGAAAGGAGAGCTCCCGGTCGTTGATGGCGGCGATGCCGCAGGACTCCTGTCCCCGGTGCTGAAGGGCGTACAGGCCGTAGTATGTTGTGCGGGCGCAGTCTCCGGCGGGGTCCCAGACGCCGAATACGCCGCACTCTTCGTGGATGGACAAAACGATTCCCTCCTCAGGCGTGAAAAAAGCGCAGGGGCGCCACGGCATAAACCGCAGCGCCCTTGCTGTCGACAGGCCCATTATAATGCGCCGATGGCGGGCTTGTCAAGGGGCGCGGCGACGGGGAGAGGAGAGCACAGAACAAGATGAAGGATTTAATTATTTTTCCTGCATAAAAAACACAGTGTATTCGAACGAAATCTTGGCGCATGAAATAAAATTAAAAAAGATCGAGAAAACACTTGACTTTTTTAAGTGAAACCCCTATAATTTCCCACATAGTTGAGGACAAAGGTGTTCCAACCGAGAAGGCTGGTTCACCTTTGTCCTTTTTTATTTGAAAGCACGAAAGGAGCATCCTGCAATGTCGTACACGAAAGAAGACATCATCCGCATGGTAAAAGAGGAGGATATTGAATTTATCCGCCTGCAGTTCACGGACATCTTCGGTCAGCTCAAGAATGTGGCCATCACCGCGTCCCAGATCGAAAAAGCGGTGAACAATCAGATCATGTTCGACGGCTCCTCCATCGAGGGCTTCGTCCGCATCGACGAGTCGGACCAGTACCTGTACCCCAACCTGGACTCCTTTGTGGTATTCCCCTGGCGGCCCAGCCACGGCAAGGTGGCCCGCCTGATCTGTGATGTCTATAACCCGGACGGCACGCCTTTTGTGGGCGATCCCCGGGGCGTGCTCAAGCGGGTGCTGAACAAGGCCGCGAGTATGGGTTACGACGCCTTCAATGTGGGGCCGGAGGCGGAGTTTTTCCTGTTTCAGACCGATGACGAGGGCAAGCCCACCACCAAGACCAACGACGAAGCGGGATATTTTGACCTGGGCCCCCTGGACCACGGGGAGAGCACCCGCCGGGAGATCTGCATGGCTCTGGAGCAGATGGGCTTTGAGATCGAGGCCAGCCACCACGAGGTGGCTCAGGGGCAGCATGAGATCGATTTCAAGTATGCCGACGCCCTTCGGACCGCCGACAACATCATGACTTTCAAGCTGGCGGTCAAGACGCTGGCCCAGCGCAGCGGCCTGCACGCCACCTTTATGCCAAAGCCCATCTTCGGGATCAACGGTTCCGGCATGCATACCAACATGTCGCTGTTCCGAAACGGGAAAAACGCCTTCTATGATCCCAGCGACCCGAGAGGGCTTTCCCGGGAGGCGTACAGCTTTATCGCCGGCCTTCTGGCCCATGTGAAGGGAATGGCGGCCGTCACCAATCCTCTGGTGAACTCCTACAAGCGGCTGGTGCCCGGCTATGAGGCCCCCTGCTATCTGGCATGGTCCGCCTCCAACCGCTCGGCCCTGATCCGAATCCCCGCCGCCCGGGGACAGTCCACCCGGGTGGAGCTGCGCTCCCCCGACCCGGCCTGCAACCCCTATCTGGAACTGGCCGTCTGCCTGGCCGCGGGGTTGGACGGGATCGAAAAGGGGATGACCCCGCCCGACGAGGTGACGGAGAACATTTTCGACATGGATCAGGCAGCCCGGGAGGCCCACGGGATCGAAAGCCTGCCCGGCTCTCTGGAGGAGGCGATCCGGGCCCTGGAGGCCGACCAGCTGATTCTGGATACCCTGGGAGAACATGTGGCCGCCAACTACATCGAGGGCAAGAAAAAGGAGTGGGACGAGTACCGGACCCGGGTCAGCTCCTGGGAGCGGGAAAAGTATATCATCAATTATTGATTCCGTCCCTGTGTTTGGCGCGCGGTGGGGCGCCGGATCAGGTCCCGGGAGCAGGAGACACACGGCGAGAGCTGCCGAGCTGACAACAGAGCGATGCGGAGCGGCGGAAGGAGGGAGAACAGGTGGATCAGATCATCCTGGCTTTTGAACGGGAACAGAACAATCAGCGGGTGAAGGAACTCCTGGAGCGCTCAGGCACCGCAGACTGTCTGCTGTGTACCTCTGCCGACCAGGTGCGCCGGACGGTGCACAAGCGCCGCATCACCGCAGTGCTGTGCGGCTGCAAGCTGGGAGAGCAGTCGGCGCAGCTGCTGGCGGAGGAACTGCCGATATTCTGTTCCGTTCTGGTATTGGCCCCCCAGGACCGCCTGGAGCTGCTGGCGGACGGCGACATCTGCCCTCTCCCCATGCCGGTCTCCCGGCGGGACCTGATTCAGACTGTGCGGATGCTGCTCCGCATCGGGCGGCGGCTGGAGCGGTCTGACCGTCCGCGCCGTCCGAGGGAGGAGCAGGCGGTCATTGACCGGGCCAAACAGCTTTTGATCGACCGGAACGGCATGACGGAGGAGCAGGCGCACCGCTATCTGCAGAAAAACAGCATGGATAACCGGGAAAGGCTGATCGAGACCGCGCAGATGGTTCTGGGCAGCAGCTGGGAAATGGAATAAGCGGAATAAGAGACGAGGCGGTCTCACGGCGGCAGTCGGAGCGCACGGCTGCCGCTGTTTTCGTAGGGCCGTATGGAAAGGAGTGTCATGTATGAAGAGGGAGGACCGCCCGACGCGGGGACTGTATCATCCCGCATTTGAGCACGATGCCTGTGGCATCGGCGCGGTGGTGGACATCAAAGGGCGTCTCAGCCACAGGACGGTGGATGACGCGCTGAAGATTGTGGAGAAGCTGGAGCACCGGGCCGGAAAGGACGCCGAAGGACGGACGGGCGACGGAGTGGGGATTCTGCTGCAGATTTCCCATCGCTTTTTTGCCCGGGCCGCGGAAGAGGCGGGGCTGGACCTGCCCGGAGCCCGGGATTATGGAGTGGGGATGTTTTTCTTCCCACAGGACACGCTGCGCCGCAGCCAGGCCAAAAAGCTCTTTGAGGTGATTGTGGAAAAGGAGGGGCTGTCCTTCCTGGGCTGGCGCACCGTGCCGGTCTGTCCCGAAATTCTGGGGCAGAGGGCCCGGGAGAAGATGCCCTGTATTGAACAGGGTTTTGTGGCCCGTCCTCCGGAGCTGGAGCAGGGACTGCCCTTTGACCGGCGGTTCTATGTGGTCCGGCGGGTATTTGAGCAGTCCAATGACAACACCTATGTGGTGTCCCTGTCCAGCCGGACCATTGTCTATAAGGGGATGTTTCTGGTGGGCCAGCTGCGGGCCTTCTATCCGGACCTTCAGAGCCCGGAGTATGAATCCGCCCTCGCCGTCGTCCACTCCCGCTTTTCCACCAACACCGATCCCGCCTGGGAGCGGGCCCATCCGAACCGTCTGATCGCCCACAACGGCGAGATCAACACCATCCGGGGCAATGTGGATCGAATGCTGGCCCGGGAGGAGACCATGTCGTCCCCGCTGCTGCGGGAGGACATGGACAAGGTGCTGCCGGTGATCAATGTGGCCGGCTCCGACTCCGCCATGCTGGACAACACCCTGGAGTTCCTGATGATGGCGGGGATGGATCTGCCCCTGGCGGTCATGGCCTGTATCCCGGAGCCCTGGCGGGGGGACCGCTCCATCTCCAGGGGCAAGCGGGATCTCTATCAGTATTATGCCACCTTGATGGAACCGTGGGACGGTCCGGCCGCCATCCTGTTTTCCGACGGCGACGTGGTGGGGGCGGTGCTGGACCGAAACGGGCTGCGGCCCTCCCGATACTATGTCACGGCCGACGGACGGCTGATCCTCTCTTCGGAGGTGGGCGTGTTGGACATCCCGGCCGAGCAGGTCGTACAGAAATCACGGCTTCAGCCGGGACGGATGCTGCTGGTGGACACCAGGCAGGGGCGCATCATCGGGGACGAGGAGCTGAAAGAGCACTACGCCGCCCGGCGGCCCTACGGCGAGTGGCTGGACGCCAATCTGGTCCACCTCCAGGACCTGCCTGTGCCCAACCAGCGGGTGGAGCGGCACAACAGGGAGGAGCTCCGGCGGCTCCAGAAGGCCTTCGGCTATACCTATGAAGATGTGCACTCCACCATTCTGCCCATGGCCCGCACCGGGTCCGAACCCACCGCGGCCATGGGAATTGACATCCCGCTGGCGGTGCTGGACCATCAGGACCAGCCTCTGTTCAACTATTTCAAGCAGCTTTTCGCCCAGGTGACCAATCCTCCCATTGACGCCATTCGGGAGGAGTGTGTCACCGACACCACCGTCTATGCGGGAGATGACGGGAATCTGTTGGAGGAGAGAGCGGAAAACTGCCGGGTGCTTCAGATCCCCAACCCCATTCTCACCTCCACCGACCTGATGAAGATCAAGTCCATGCGCCGGCCGGGCTTTCAGGTGGCCACCGTCTCGATCCTCTGCTATCAGAACACCCCCCTGGACCGGGCACTGGAGCACCTGGAGGTGGCGGTGGACCGGGCCTGGAGGGAGGGGGCCAATATCATCATCCTGTCTGACCGGGGAGTGGATGAGAACCATGTGGCCATCCCCTCTCTGCTGGCGGTATCCGCCATGGAGCAGCACCTGATCCGTACCAAAAAGCGCACGGCGGTGTCTATTCTGCTGGAGTCCGCCGAACCCCGGGACGTCCACCACTTTGCCGCTCTGCTGGGATACGGCGCCCGGGCCATCAACCCCTATCTGGCCGAGGAGACAGTGGTGGATCTGATCGAGGAGGGACTGCTGGACAAGGATTTCCACACGGCGGTGCGGGATTATAACGCCGCCATCCTCCACGGGATCGTGAAGATCGCCTCCAAGATGGGGATTTCCACCCTGCAGTCCTACCAGTCCGCCCAGATTTTTGAGGCTGTGGGCATCAATCGGGAGGTCATCGACCGATATTTCACCAACACGGTCTCCCGGGTGGGGGGAATCGGACTGAAGGAGATCGCGGCCATGGTGGACCGCAACCACTCCAGAGCCTTTGACCCGCTGGGGCTGGATACGGACCTGGAGCTGGACAGCCTGGGCGCCCACAAGGCCCGCGCCGGAGGCGAAGATCACCTGTACAACCCCCAGACCATCCACCTGCTGCAGCAGTCGGTCCGCCGGGGAGATTATGCGCTGTTTCAGCAGTATACCGACCTGGTGGACGACGAGACCAGACCCCATACCCTCCGGGGGCTGCTGGAGATGCGGTACGCGGACCAGCCCATCCCCCTGGAGGAGGTGGAGAGCGTGGATTCCATCGTGCGGCGGTTCAAGACCGGTGCCATGAGCTATGGTTCCATCTCCCAGGAGGCCCACGAGTGCCTGGCACGGGCCATGAACCAGCTGGGGGGCAAGTCCAACTCCGGCGAAGGGGGAGAGCAGCCCGACCGACTGCATGATCCGGCCCGGTGCTCCGCCATCAAGCAGGTGGCCTCCGGCCGGTTCGGGGTCACCAGCGAGTACCTGGTCTCCGCGAAAGAACTTCAGATCAAAATGGGGCAGGGAGCCAAGCCGGGGGAGGGGGGCCATCTGCCCGCCAGCAAGGTCTATCCCTGGATCGCCAAATGCCGTCACTCCACTCCGGGGGTGACGCTGATCTCCCCGCCGCCCCACCACGACATCTACTCCATTGAGGATCTGGCCCAGCTCATCTATGACCTGAAGAACGCCAATCGGCAGGCCCGAATCTCCGTGAAGCTGGTCAGCGAGGCGGGGGTGGGAACCATTGCCGCCGGTGTGGCCAAGGCGGGCGCCCAGGTGGTGCTGATCTCGGGCCACGACGGCGGCACCGGAGCGGCTCCCCGCACCTCCATCCACAATGCCGGGCTGCCCTGGGAGCTGGGGCTGGCGGAGACCCACCAGACGCTGATCCGGAACGGACTGCGCTCCCGGGTGGTGCTGGAGACCGACGGAAAGCTGATGAGCGGGCGGGACGTGGCCATTGCCTGCATGCTGGGCGCGGAGGAGTTCGGGTTTGCCACCGCCCCCCTGGTCACACTGGGCTGCGTCATGATGCGGGTGTGCAATCTGGACACCTGTCCCGTGGGAGTGGCCACCCAGAACCCGGAGCTGCGCCGCCGCTTTGCCGGCCGGCCGGAGTATGTGGTCAACTTTATGCGATTCATCGCCCAGCAGCTGCGGGAGCATATGGCCAAGCTGGGGGTGCGCACGGTGGAGGAGCTGGTGGGCCGCACCGACCTGCTCCAGGTGCGGAAGCCGGCGGTGAACAGCCGGGCGGCCACGGTGGATCTCTCCGCTATCCTGGATAACCCCTATGTGGGCCGGGCCAAGGCCCATTTCGACCCCGCCGACGTCTATGACTTCAAGCTGGAGGAGACAGTGGACCTGCGTGTGCTGGAGAAGAAGCTGGGGAAGGCTCTGGCCAAAGGGGAGTCCAGAACGCTGGAACTGGCGGTCTCTTCCACCGACCGGGCGGTGGGAACCATTTTGGGCTCCGACATCACCCGGCTGCACGGGAACAGTCTGCCGGAGGACACATTTGTGATCAAGTGCACCGGGGGCGGCGGTCAGTCCTTCGGCGCGTTTCTGCCCAGCGGCCTTACCCTGGAACTGGAGGGGGACGCCAACGACTATCTGGGCAAGGGATTATCGGGCGGGAAGCTGATTGTCTATCCCCCCAGGGGCAGCGACTTCCGCCCGGAGGAGAATATTCTGGTGGGCAACGTGGCACTGTACGGGGCCACCGGCGGCGCCGCCTTTCTCAGCGGTGTGGCCGGAGAGCGGTTCTGCGTGCGCAACTCCGGCGCCACCGCGGTGGTGGAAGGCGTGGGCGACCACGGCTGTGAGTACATGACCGGCGGCCGGGTGGTGGTGCTGGGCCCCACGGGCAAAAACTTTGCCGCCGGCATGAGCGGAGGGGTGGCCTTCGTGCTGGATGAGGACCACGACCTGTACCTGCGGATGAACAAAGAGCTGGTGTCCATGGAGGCGGTGACGGAAAAGCATGACGCCGCCGAGCTGAAAAGCCTGATCGAGGCCCACGCAAAAGCCACCGGATCCCCCAAAGCCCGGCGGATCCTGGCTGATTTTGAGGGCTGGCTGCCCAAATTCAAGAAAATCCTGCCCCACGACTATGACCGGATGCTGCGTACCATCGCCCAGTATGAGGAGCGGGGGATGAGCCGGGAGCAGGCGGAGGTGGAGGCGTTTTATGCCAACACCCGGCAGAAAGGGGAATGAACATGGGAAAAACCACTGGATTTATGGAATATGCCCGCCGGAATAATCCCGCTCAGCCGCCGTTGGAGCGGATCGGTCACTTTCAGGAATTTCATCCGAGGATGAGCCGGGAAGAGCGGAGACGGCAGGGAGCCCGATGCATGGAGTGCGGCGTCCCCTTCTGTCAGTCCGGCGCGGTGCTCAACGGCATGGTGTCCGGCTGCCCGCTGCACAATCTGGTTCCGGAGTGGAACGACCTGGTGTACCGCGGCAGCTTCCGCCACGCCCTGGAGCGGCTGCTCAAGACCAACAACTTCCCGGAGTTCACCGGCAGGGTGTGCCCGGCCCTGTGCGAGGCGGCCTGCACCTGCGGACTTCACGGAGAGCCGGTGAGCGTCAAAGAGAACGAGCTGGGTATTATTGAGGAGGCCTGGGATCAGGGGCTGATGCGCCCGGTTCCGCCGAAAACCAGGACCGGAAAGCAGGTGGCGGTGGTGGGATCAGGGCCGGCCGGACTGGCCTGCGCCGATCAGCTCAACCGCCGCGGGCACAGTGTCACGGTGCTGGAGCGGGAGGACCGCCCCGGCGGTCTGCTGATGTACGGCATTCCCAATATGAAACTGGAAAAGGCGGTTGTCCGGCGGCGCCTGGACCTGATGGAGGGACAGGGAATTCAGTTCCGGACCGGGGTCAACGTGGGGGTGGACGTGAGCGCGGAGGAGCTGCTGGAGCGCTATGACGCGGTGGTGCTGTGCTGCGGGGCGGGCCAGCCCCGGGATCTGGACGTTCCGGGTCGGGAAGGGGACGGCGTCTGGTTTGCCGTGGACTTTCTGAAGGAGACGACCCGGGCGCTGCTGGGAGCGGGACTGGCGGACGGTTCCTACCCCTCGGCCAAAGGAAAGCATGTGGTCATTGTGGGGGGCGGCGATACGGGAAATGACTGTGTGGCCACCTGCATCCGCCACGGCTGTGAGAGCGTGGTGCAGCTGGAGATGATGCCCAAGGCTCCGGACAGGCGCACAGACCGCAACCCCTGGCCGGAGTGGCCCCGGGTGTGCAAGACGGATTACGGACAGGAGGAGGCCATCGCCCTTTTTGGACAGGATCCCCGGCGCTATGAGACCACCGTGTCCAGGCTGCTCCGGGACGAGCAGGGGGCGCTCACAGGGGTGGAAACTGTCCGCCTCGGTCCGGACCGAAAGCCGCTGGAGGGGACGGAGGAGACGGTTCCCTGTGAGATGCTGCTGATCGCGGCGGGGTTTCTGGGCCCCCAGGACTATGTGCCGAAGGCTTTTGGCCTGGAGTGCACGCCCCGCACCTGTGTCCGGACGGGGGAGAACGGGTATGCCTCCAGCCGCCCCGGCGTGTTTGCCGCAGGAGATATGCGGCGGGGACAGTCGCTGGTGGTGTGGGCTATCCAGGAGGGCCGCGCGGCGGCCCGGGAAGTGGACGCGTACCTGATGGGATACCGTATGGAGTAGCACGCCCGCGGGGAGGACAGCGGAGAACCGGGAGAGACAGCCGGTGCCCGGCCAAGCCGGGCACCGGCTGTTCTGCGGCTGGAGAGGGAAAAAGAAGGAGCGTGTCCCGGCAATATTCCAATCAATTTGGGCCCCGGCTGTCAGCCGGGGCCCAAAATAGCCAGTTCAATTGCTCTGCCTTCCGCAGGATAAGCCGCTGGTTACGACTGGCCGGCCTCCGCCTCGGGGCGGTATGTGATGAGGGAGACCACGATCAGCACCACCACGGACAGCAGGGAGCTTGCGATGTCGCTGGGGATGCCGAAGAAGGAGAAGCCACTCCAGCCCAGAGCCACAAAGATCAGGCCGCTGAACAATCCGGCGAAGGCGCCGATCTTGGTGGCCTTTTTCCACAGCAGGCCGGCGACCACGGGGGCGAATACGCCGGCGGTGAACAGGGTGTAGGAGTAGTTCAGGACGCTGAGCACCGAGGGAATGGCCAGGGCGATGACCACCGAGACAATACCCACGACCAGGGTCATGATCTTGGACAGGCAGAGCAGCCGCTTCTGGACGGACGGATCGGTGGTGTCCTCCTTGCAGATGTAGCGCACATAGAGGTCGTTGACCACGTGGGAGGTGGCGGCGGTCAGAATGGAGTCGGCGGTGGAGACCACGGCGGCAATGATGGCCGCCAGCGTGAAGCCGGAGAAAACCGGGGGCAGCATGGCCCGGATCACAGTGGGAACCACCAGAGACTCGGTCTCCAGTCCGGGGAACAGACCCCGTCCGGCCATGCCCAGAATGACCGGGAAGAAGCAGATGACCAGCAGAATGATACAGGAGAGGATAGCGGACCGGAAGGCCGTTTTGGTGTCCTTGGCGGCAAACAGGCGCTGATAGACATCCTGGCCGATCAGGGTGTAAATGAACATGGGCAGAATGAGCCACAGCACATAGGAGGGCTCCGTTCCCTCCAGCAGGTTGAAGTAGTTGTCGGGCACACCGGTGGTCTCGATCTGCGCCGCAATGGTGTCCCAGCCGCCGCCCTTGACAACCACAAAGACAGTGGCGGCAATGATGCCCACCGCGGCCACAATGATCTGAATGAAGTCGGTGACCGTCACGGCCCACAGCCCGCCGAACGCGGTGAAGCCGATGAAGAACGCGGCCACGATAATAGAAGCAACAGTCAGGTTCCCGATCCCCAGGGAGGTCAGAATGCTGCCCGCGGAGGTCACCTGACCGGCCAGGATGCCGATCAGCGCCATCAGGGAGAGAATGGTGGTGAGCAGGCGCAGCAGCGGGCTGTGATAGCGGTTCTCCATAATCTCGGTGACGGTATAGACCTTCATGCCTTCCATCTTTTTCAGGATCAGGCACACAGCCAGAATACCGACAGCGCCGGCCACCGGACTCCAATAGGCGCTCATGCCGTTGTTATAGGCCTCGCCGCCCACGCCGATGACGTAGCCGCCGCCGAAATAGGTGGCCACCAGAGTACCCGTTGCCAGGCCGAGCCCCAGCCGGCGGCCTGCCAGCAGATAGTCGTCCAGGCTGTTGTTGAACTTGTTGCAGTAAATCCCGACTCCAAAAATAGCGGCCAGATACAAAATGATGATTGCCAGTTCCATAGTACCTCTCCTCTCGTCTGTCTTGCTTTCGTACAGCCGGTTCTGAACGGCTCAGAACTCCAGCTCGCCGATCTCCTGCTCCACCAGATCCACCAGCGTGCTGTCCTTGACCAGTCCGTAGATGTACTCCATGTCCGGGTACAGGAAGCGGTCGTTCTCCACGAAGGGGACCTGCTGCCGGATATAGTCCCGGACCTTGGCCATGACGGGGGCGGGCTCCAGAGGCTTGAGGAAGTCCATGGCCTGAAGGGCCACATAGATTTCAATCGCGGTGACATACTGCAGCTTTCGGGCGCAGTCCCCCGCCTTTTTGGAGGCGTAATAGGCCATGGACACCGGGTCCTCCTGGTTGGCGCAGGTGGGGATGCTGTCGATGGTGACGGGGATGGCCAGGTGCTTGATCTCGTTCATCAGGCCGGCCGCGGTGTACTGAGGGATCATGAAGCCGCTGTTGAGTCCGGGGTTGGAGACCAGGAACGCGGGCAGGCCGTCGTTCAGATTCCGGTTGACCATGCGGTCGGTCCCCCGCTCCACCAGATTGCCCACAATGGCGCAGGCCATGGACAGCATGTCGGCGTGAGATCCCACGAAGCTGCCGTCGAAGTTGCCGCACATCAGGGCCACGCCGTCGTGCTCCCCCTCGGCAAAAATTTCCGGGTTGTCGCTGATGGAGTGCATCTCGTTGACAATGACCTCGTAGGCCTCTTTGATCAGCTTCTTGGCCGCCCCGTGAATCTGGGCCATGGAGCGCATCACATAGGCGTCCTGGACCTTGGCGTCCCGGTATTTTTCGCCGATCTGGCTGCCCGCCAGCATCCGGCGCAGGTTGGAGGCGGAGTTGATCTGCTCCTCGTGGTGCTTGGCCTCGTGGATCCGGGGGTCCAGCGCCTTGGTGGTGCCCCGGAGGGCCTCATAGCACAGCGCTCCCGCAATTTCCACATTCTGCATGGTCACGATCGACTCATACAGGGCCAGAAGCCCCAGGGCGGTGACGGTGATCGTGCCGTTGAGCATGGACAGCCCCTCCTTATAGGAGAGCTTCAGCGGGGTGATTCCGTGCTTGGCCAGCACCTGGTCGGCCGGGCAGGGCTGACCGTTTTCATAGATCTTGCCCTCGCCGATGTAGGCCATCACCAGGTGGGCCTCCACGCCCAGATAGCCCACCGAACCCTCGCTGGGGGCAAAGGGAATCAGATCCTGATTGAGCATCTGCCGGATCAGATCCAGCGTCTCATAGCGGATGCCCGAGTGCCCTTTCCCCGCGTTCAGAATGGTCATCAGCATGACCGCCCGGGTCTGTTCCCGGGTCAGAGGCTCTCCCACGGCGCAGGAGTGCGTGCGGACGATGTTCTCCTGCAGGGTGGTGGCGTCTTCGGGGGAGATGGTGTAGCGGACATTTTCACCAAAGCCGGTTGTCACCCCGTAGATGATCCGGCCCTCCTTCAGAAACTGATCCAGAAGCTTGCGGTTGGCCCGGACGGCCTCCTCCAGTTCGGCGGTAAATTCAACCTGCGCGCCGTACTTGGCCACCGCGATAAACTCCTCCAGAGACAGCATGCAGTCGGAGATGCGCACGGTCGTAATGGTGCGGGCCTTTTTGACAGAGAGATTCATGATCTCGCACTTCCTTTCCTGTTTCACTGAATGACGGATCGGGAATTCCGATTTCCATGCTTTTATAACGAGCAAACTTTGTGCCAACTCGGCTTTCGTTTGGAAAACGGAATCGGCCGGACGGCTGCTGAATGGCTGAAAAAGCAGAGAAGAGGAGGGGAAAAGTTCCGAAATTCAATGATTCTGCCCTGCAAAATGAAGATTTTTTCTTTGGGAAGGAAGCAAAAAAAGGAGCGCGAGGGGAGAGAATCCGGGCATAAAAAAGCCCCGTCCGGTTGGACGGGGGAGCAAAAAATTTTGACTGTCAGATTTTTTGGCGCAAAATAATTTTTCTATTTCGGCGAACCCGATTGGTTAAACCCGTATTTCTTGATGTAATACTGGCAGTTCTGCCGGCTGATTTTCAGCAGCTGCGCCGTTCTGGTGGCGTTTCGGTCACAGGCCAGATAGGCGGATTCCAAAATATGCTTCTCGTACTCGTCCACCAGCTGGGACAGGCCGCGGCGGAAGTCCACCGGCTCCGCGGCCGCCAGGGGCGAGTGAACGGACTCCTTCCGCTGAGGCTGGAAATAGGCCGGAAAATCTTTCTCCCGGAGAACTCCGTCTGCCGCCACGCTCATGGAGTAGTCCAGAATGTGGAACAGCTCCCGGACGTTTCCGGGCCAGCTGTGCTGCCGCAGCCGGCGCCAATAGGCCGGTTCGATGGAGGTGATGGGCTGATCCGCGGTTCGCTGATGGTGGCGGATGTAGTACCAGGTCAGCTTTTCCAGGTCCTCCATTCGATCCCGGAGAGGGGGGATCGTCAGGATCACCGATGCGACCCGGTAAAACAGGTCTTTGCGCAGCCGGCCCTGCTCCGTCAGTTCAAAGGCGTTCTCGTTGCAGGAGGAGATCAGCCGGACATTGATGGGGATATTGACCGTGCTGCCCACCCGCTGGAGCGTGTGTTCCTGAAAGACCCGCAGCAGCTTGGACTGCATAGGCAGGCTCATGGAGTTCAGCTCGTCCAGAAACAGGGTGCCCTGGTTGGCCAGTTCGATCAGCCCCACCCGGTCCACGCTGCCGGTAAAGGCCCCTTTGGCCGTCCCGAACAGCATCCCCTCGATCAGAGTCTCGGGAAAGGCAGCGCAGTTGACGGCGATGAATTTCTCATTGCGGCGGGAGCTGAGGGCGTGAATCCCCTGGGCCAAGATTTCTTTTCCGGTTCCGGTCTCCCCCTGGATCAGAATGCTGTTTTCCCGGGGGGCCATGCGGGCCGCCAGGTCGATGGTGGCCCGCAGCTGCGGGTCGTCTCCAATCATGTCGTCCAGGGTATAGCGGGTGTCTCGGGACTGACTCAGGGGAGAGGGCAGATGGCTGACCAGGGTCTGCTGGAGCTGGTTGAATTCCGACAGGGTCTTTTTCGCGATGCCCATGTCCCGCTCCAGCGATACGCACCCCAGGAGCTCTCCGTTTTCCAGGACCGGGTAGGCCGAAGTGACGGTGACTAAGCCCTTGCCGGTGGTGGATTTATAGGTGTCGAATCGGCTGCGGACCGGCGATCGGTTCCGCAGCGCGGTGAGGGTGGTGCTGTAGTCCGCATCCACGTCAAAAATGTCCAGCAGCAGCTGCCCTTCCATATCCTGATCCTGAGGAATCTCCAGAAGGTTTTTGCTGGCCCGGTTCAAAAACAGAATTTCAGAGTCCGGGCCGTACAGCTGAATGCCGTCCTCGATGGTGTTGAGGGCCGCCTCCATCAGCTGCCTCTTGCGATCCTGAAGGCGCAGGGCCACGCAGCGCACGGCGCCGGAAATCTGAAAGCGCTCAAACAGAAAGCTTCGGTTCCGCCAGCGCAGCGTCCGGCTCAAATGGTCCCACGCTGCTCCGGGGACGTCGTCCAGGCGCGTTCCCACCCACGGCCGGAATTCCTCTCCCAGCAGGTCGCTGTGCCGGCTGTCCGCGCACTGGACTGTGCGCACGACGTCGTCCCCGTCCAGCACCAGCAAAATGTCCACAGCAGTCGTCATCTGATCCCCCTCAGCGCAGATCCAGATTCAGGTCCACATTTCCCTCAATGCCGGCCACCGTGCCGGTGTGGGTGTACTGCCACAGGTCGAAGGCGTAGTAAAAGTCGGGGCTGGAGCCGTATTCCGCCAGCCACAGGGTCTGATCGGACAGCTCCCCCAGATCGTAGTGGAGATAGCCCAGGTCCTGATTGAAATAGACGGCGGGCGTATAGCCGGCCGCCTGGATTTCCTGACAGAAGGCCAGGGCGCACTGAGTGATGGCCTCGCCGGACAGGCCGCTGGTGCGGGCGGTGTAGTCCCCGGTGATGGGCTCCCAGTCGAACGCCACCGGATAGGTCACCTCATAGTCCCGGATGGCGTTGAGGACGAAGGCGGCCTC
>CALWVX010000011.1 GCA_944385065.1 uncultured Oscillospiraceae bacterium
AAGGGCATCCTGCACGACATCAGTTTGACCATCGGCGAGCGGTTCGTGGCCATCACCGGCCCCAACGGGGGCGGCAAATCCACCCTGGCCAAGGTGATCGCCGGTATCCTCACCCCCGCCACCGGACGGATTCTGCTGGACGGGGAGGACATCACCGGCCTGGGGGTCACCGAGCGGGCCCGGAAGGGGATCAGCTTCGCCTTTCAGCAGCCGGTGCGCTTCAAAGGGCTGACGGTGAAGGATCTGATCACCCTGGCCAGCGGCAAGCAGATCGGCGTGTCCGAGGCCTGTGACTACCTGTCCGAGGTGGGGCTGTGCGCCAAGGACTACATCGACCGGGAGGTGGACGCCTCTCTGTCCGGGGGCGAGCTCAAGCGCATCGAGATCGCCATGATCATGGCCCGGGGCACCAAGCTGTCCGTCTTTGACGAGCCCGAGGCGGGCATCGACCTGTGGTCTTTCTCCAACCTGATCCAGGTGTTCGAGCACCTGCATGAGAAGATCAACGGCTCGATTCTGATTATCTCCCACCAGGAGCGCATCCTGAACATCGCCGACCGGATCATTGTGCTGGCCGACGGACGGGTGGCCCAGGACGGGGCCAGAAAGGATATTCTGCCCGGCCTGCTGGGAGAGACCGACGGGGTGTGCAGCGCCCTGAGCGGCAAGGTGCGGTAACCGCGAGACAATTAGGAATTAGAAATCAGGAATGAGGAGTGGAGAAGCCGCCTGCGGCGGCACGGCTCCAAACCGTCCGGCGGAGCCGGACGCCATAATTCCTGACGCCCAATTCTTTTGTGTGTTCCCGCACCCTGCGGGGGCGGGAACCATAGGAAAAAATGTTGAACCTGGGAACACAAAATGAAATTGGGAAATTCCTAACTCCTCATTCCTAATATACAGAAGGAGACAGAACCATGGACGCCATTCAGAAGAGTTTGCTGGAGCAGGTTGCCGAGCTCCACGAGGTTCCCGAGGGGGCCTATAACATCCGGGCCAACGGCAAAGCCGCCGCCCGCAACACCACTGCCAACATCGACATTGTGTCCAAAACGGACAAGGACGGCATTGACATCATCATCAAGCCCGGCACCAAGCGGGAGAGTGTGCACATCCCCGTGGTCCTCAGCGAGAGCGGCCTGCAGGAGACGGTCTACAACGACTTCTATATCGGGGACGACTGCGACGTGACCATTGTGGCCGGCTGCGGCATCCACAACTGCGGGGTGCAGAACGCCGAGCACGACGGCGTCCACACCTTCTATGTGGGCAAGAACGCCCGGGTGCGCTATGTGGAGCGGCACTACGGCGAGGGCGACGGCCTGGGGGAGAACATCATGAATCCCACCACCGTGGTGGAGATGCAGGAGGGCAGCTACATGGAGATGGAGACCACCCAGATCAAGGGGGTGGACTCCACCGTGCGCACCACCCGGGCCAAGCTGGGCCCCAACTCCACCCTGATTATCAAGGAGAAGGTCATGACCCACGGCAAGCAGCTGGCCAAATCTGACTTTACCGTGGACCTGGATGGGGACGGGTGCCACACCAACGTGATCTCCCGTTCGGTGGCCCGGGACCAGTCCAAACAGGTGTTCCTGGCCCGGATCAACGGCAACGCCAAGTGCCACGGCCACTCGGAGTGTGATGCCATCATCATGGACCAGGGGGTGGTGGCGGCCATTCCGGAGGTCACGGCCAACTGTGTGGATGCAGAGCTGATCCACGAGGCGGCCATCGGAAAGATCGCCGGGGAGCAGCTGATCAAGCTCATGACCCTGGGTCTCACCGAGAAGGAGGCCGAGGAGCAGATTGTCAACGGTTTCCTGAAATGAATCAGAAAACCGGCGGGGCCCGGACCATTCGGTCCGGGCCCCGCTGTTTTCGGTCAGGGGAGGAAGAGGGTGAGAATGGAGGTGAGAATTCCGCACACACACAGGGAGACCGAACTCATGGCTCCCTGAAGGGGGCCGATTTCCAGAGCCCGGGAGGTGCCCAGAGCGTGGCTGGAGGCGCCGATGCCCACCCCCTGGGCCACCGGGTCGGTAATGCGGAATAGGCGGGCAAACAGAGGGGAGAACAGCGCGCCGACCAGCCCGGCGGAGATCACGGCGGCGGCAGTGATGCTCCGAATTCCGCCGCTGCTGTCCGAGATGGCCACGGCGATGGCGGTGGTGACGCTTTTGGGCAGCAGGGAGGCGGCGATGGACGACTCCACGGTCAGCAGCCGGCACAGCAGGAGAATGGAGCCCAGGCTGGTCAGACAGCCGGCCAGACAGCCCGCCAGGACGGGAAAGAAATAGGTTTTCAGCAGCCGGCGCTGGTTATAGATGTTCAGCGCCAGCACTGCGGTGGCCGGACCCAGGAACATAGAGATCAGGGAGCCGCCCCGGTCATAGTCGGCGTGGGGGATCTGAAAAACAGTCAGAATCAGAATGATCAGGCCGCTGGCCACCACCAGGGGGTTGCACAGCAGAAACCCCGTCTTTTTCTGCACCCAGAGTCCGACGCACCAGGCCGCGCAGCTGAGCCCCAGGCCGAAGAGAGGGGAGGAGAGAATGGTCTCGATCACGGCTGTTCCTCCTTGTTCCGGCGGCGGGCCATCAGCAGCTGGACGGTCCAGGCGGTGACGGCGTAGACCAGGGGGGTGGTGAGCAGAGCGATGATGAGAAAGGGGACCAGGACGCGGGACAGGGTCTCCCAGTACTCGATCAGTCCCACACAGGAGGGCAGAAAGAAAAAGGCCATGTTTTGGGTCAGAAAGGAGGACACGCGGCCGATGTGCCGCTCTTTGAGACCGCCGGTCAGCAGCAGGAACAGGAGGAGCAGCAGGCTCAGCACGCTGGCGGGAAAGGGGAAGGGCAGCAGCGCGGCGATTCCCTCGCACAGCAGACACAGGATCAGAATCACGGCCAGTTCGCCGAGAATGGGCATCACAAAAATCACCTCTGCATAAAAACAGGCCGCCGGGACGGTTTTCCCCGCGGCCCTTCCGGGCCGGCCATTCCGCCGGCCCGGTTGGTTTGGTCCTTTCGCCGATCCGCCCCATCTGTGATGGGGTCCCGGCCGAAATACCGGAAGAATACGGATGCTCTGTAAGAGCGGATTCCTCGCTTATTCCCAAATCGCGGTGGCGAAGTAATCCTCCGGCGTTTCGGCCCGCCGGATGAGGCGGGTGGAGCCGTCCTGGCACAGAAGCACCTCCGCCGAGCGCAGCCGGCCGTTGTACTGATAGCCCATGGCGTGGCCGTGGGCGCCGGTGTCGTGGATGACCAGCAGGTCGCCGATCTGGATTTCCGGCAGCATCCGGTCCACGGCGAACTTGTCGTTGTTTTCGCACAGGGCCCCGGTGACGTCGTACTGGTGGTCACAGGGGGCGTCTTCCTTGCCCATGACGGTGATGTGGTGATAGGCCCCATACATGGCCGGGCGCATCAGGTTGGAGGCGCAGGCGTCCACCCCGATGTACTCCTTGTAGGTGTGCTTCTGGTGGAGCACCCGGGTGACCAGATGGCCGTAAGGGGCCAGCATGAAGCGGCCCAGCTCGGTGCAGATGGCCACGTCGTCCATGCCCGCGGGAACCAGAACTTCCTCATAGGCGCGGCGCACCCCCTCGCCGATAAGGGCGATGTCGTTGGCGGGCTGCTCGGGGCGGTAGGGAACCCCTACGCCGCCGGACAGGTTGATGAAGGTGATATGGGCCCCGGTCTCCTCTTTCAGCTCCACCGCCAGCTGGAACAAAATCTTGGCCAAAGCGGGGTAGTAGTCGTTGGACAGGGTGTTGGAGGCCAGAAAGGCGTGAATGCCGAACTCCTCCGCTCCCAGCTCTTTCAGCCGGCGGAAGGCCTGGGTCATCTGTTCCCGGGTCATGCCGTACTTGGCCTCGCCCGGGTTGTCCATGACCTGAAAGCCCTCCTCGCTCTCTCCCAGCTGGAAGGTGCCGCCGGGATTGAAACGGCAGGAGATTTTCTTGGGGATATACCCGATGGTATCCTTCAGAAAGTCGATGTGGGTGATGTCGTCCAGGTTGATGGTGGCCCCCAGCTGGGCGGCCAGGGCAAACTCCTCCGCCGGGGTGTCGTTGGAGGAGAACATGATCTCCCCGCCCTGGAAGCCGCAGCGGTCGGACATCATCAGCTCACACAGGGAGGAGCAGTCCACACCGCAGCCCTCCTCCTTCAAAATCTTCAGAATCTGGGGGTTGGGGGTGGCCTTCACGGCGAAGAACTCCTGATAGCCGGGGTTCCAGGCAAAGGCGGCCTTCAGGGCCCGGGCGTTCTCCCGGATGCCCCGCTCGTCGTACAGGTGGAAGGGGGTGGGGTACTGCGCTGTGATCTCCTGGAGCTGTTCCAGGGTGACAAAGGGCTTTTTCATGGGCGAGCGCTCCTTCTTTGAAGATAAACTACCGTTTAGTCTACCCAATTTGTCGGGTTCTGTCAAGAAAAAGCGGGGAAGACAGGCCGCCTCCGCCGCCTCTTTGCGCGGGAAGAGAACGGACACCAAAAGCCCGCGCCCCTTTCGGGGCGCGGGCGGCGGGGCGGTGATCTCAGCCGGACGGACGCGGGGGAAACCAGAGGGAGAGATCGGTTCTCCGCGCCCTGGATTGCCCCGTCCCGAGGATGGCTTGTTTACACCTCGAACATCAGATCGCCGTAAGTGGGTACCGGCCACAGGTCCTTGTCCACCAGCAGCTCCAGCTCGTCCACCGGGTGGCGCAGGGCGTCCATGGCGGGAACCACCGCGTCGTGGTAGGCGTGGGCCATCTCCTTGATGTCCTGGATGGAGTCCACCCGGTCCATCAGGGGCTTGAGCTGCTCCAGAGCGGCGGCAGCGTCCTCCAGGTAGGAGCTGACCTGATGGAGCAGCTTGCGCTGGACGGACAGGTCGGCCTCGGGGCAGGCCGTCACCACGGAGGAGATGGCGTCGCCCACCCGGGCGGCATAGGTGACCGCGGTGGGGATAAAGTGCTTGGAGGCCATGTGGATCATGGTGTTGGCCTCGATCTTGACGACCTTCACATAGGTCTCGTACATGATCTCCGCCCGGGCCTCCAGCTCCGACTTGGTGTAGATGCCGAACTGCCGGAACAGGGCCTCCGCCTGATCGGTGAGCAGAGCGGGCACCGCGTCCACCAGAGAGGTGATGTTGGGCAGGCCGCGTCGGGCGGCCTCGGCGGCCCAGGCCTCGGAGTAGCCGTCGCCGTTGAAGACGATGCGCTGGTGCTGCGTCATCCAGTCGTGAATGAGCTTGGAGCAGGCGGCATGGAAGTCCTCCGCCCCCTCCAGCTGGTCGGCGGCCTGAGAGAAGGCCTCGGCCACGATGGCGTTGAGAACCACGTTGGCCTCGGCGATGGAGTCGGAGGAGCCCACCATGCGGAACTCAAACTTGTTGCCGGTGAAGGCGAAGGGGGAGGTGCGGTTGCGGTCGGTGCCGTCCTTGTTGAGCACCGGGACGGTGGACACCCCGGAGTCCAGCTTGCCGGAGGCCAGCAGCTTGATGGATTCGGCGTTGGCCACAATCTGCTCCACCACGTCGTCCAGCTGGTCGCCCAGGAAGATGGAGATAATGGCGGGCGGGGCCTCCTGGCCGCCCAGACGCTGCTCGTTGCCCACGCAGGAGGCGGCGCAGCGCAGCAGGTCGGCGTGCTCGTCCACCGCCTTCATGATGCAGGAGAGCACCAGCAGGAACTGGAGGTTCTCGTTGGGGGTATCTCCGGGGTCCAGGAGGTTCTCCCCGGTGTCGGTGGTCAGAGACCAGTTGTTGTGCTTGCCCGAGCCGTTGACGCCGGCGAAGGGCTTTTCATGGAGCAGGCACACCAGGCCGTGGCGGGTGGCCACCCGCTTCATGGTCTCCATGGTCAGCTGGTTCTGATCCACCGCCAGATTGCAGGTGGTGTAGATGGGGGCCAGCTCGTGCTGGGCCGGGGCCACCTCGTTGTGCTGGGTGGTGGCGGGGATGCCCAGCTTCCACAGCTCCTGGTTCAGGTCGGCCATGAATTCGCCCACCCGGGGCCGGATGACTCCGAAGTACTGGTCGTCCAGCTCCTGCCCCTTGGGAGCGGGAGCGCCGAACAGGGTCCGGCCGCAGTAGATCAGATCCCGGCGCTTTAAGTATTTCTCCCGGTCCACCAGGAAGTACTCCTGTTCCGGCCCCACCGACGGAGTGACTTTCCGGGCCTGCGTATTGCCGAACAGGCGCAGAATCCGCAGCGCCTGACTGTCCACCGCCTGCATGGAGCGCAGCAGGGGGGTTTTCTTGTCCAGGGCCTCTCCGTGATAGGAGACAAAGATGGTGGGGATGCACAGAATGGTGCCGCAGGACATCTCCTTCACGAAGGCGGGGGAAGTCATGTCCCAGGCGGTATATCCCCGGGCATAGTGGGTGGACCGCAGGCCTCCGGAGGGGAAGGAGGAGGCGTCGGGCTCGCCCATGATCAGCTGCTTGCCGGTAAACTGCAGCAGAGTCTTGCTGTCCTGAGGGGCGGTGAGAAAGCTGTCGTGCTTTTCCGCCGTAATGCCGGTGAGGGGCTGGAACCAGTGGGTGTAGTGGGTGGCGCCCTTTTCCACTGCCCAGTCCTTCATGGCGTTGGCCACAATATCAGCGGTGGCCATGGAGATATTGCCTCCATGTTCCATCACGTCCATGACCTCGGCGAATACCTTTTTGGGCAGCCGCTCCCGCATGACGGACACGCTGAATACATTGGAGCCGAAAATATCAGTGATCTGGTTGCTCATATGCTGTTCATCCCCTTTCCAATTACTCTCATCATATCCCATTCGACCCGGTATTGCAAGAAACATTCCCGCCAATATCCCGCGGGTCAGGAAAAAAATTGTGGGGGAAATGGACAAAGCCGGTCTTCTGCCCTGACATGACCGGCGGACCGTGCGCATAGGCTTATGCCAGACGGCCGGCCGCAGGCCGGGAAAGGGGTTGCGACGATGCGATTTACCAAGATGGAAGGGCTTGGCAACGACTACATTTACCTCAACTGTCTGGAGACGGTGCCGGAGGACCTGCCCGCTCTGGCCAGGCGGATGTCCGAGCGGCACTTCGGGGTGGGGGCCGACGGGCTGATCTGTGTGAAGAAGGGCAGAGCGGGAGACTTTACCATGGAGATGTACAACGCCGACGGCTCCAGAGGAACCATGTGCGGGAACGGTCTGCGCTGCCTGGGCAAATATGTGTACGACCGGGGGCTGACCCGCAAAACCTGCCTGACCATTGACACCGATGTGGGTCCCCGGGTGATGGAGCTCCAGGTGCGGGAGAACCGGGCCGTGGGGGCTTCGGTGGATATGGGGGAGGTCAAACTGCTGACGCCCATGGAGGTGGAGGCGGGGGGCGAGAGCTTTACTCTGGTTCCGGCCTGGGCGGGCAATCCCCACGGCGTGATCTTCTGCCCCAGGCCCGAGGCGGTGGAGCTGGAGCGGCTGGGTCCCCTGCTGGAGCGGCATCCCGCCCTGGGAGAGCGGACCAATATTGAATTTGCCGTCTGTCCCGACGAGGAGACCATTCTGGCCCGGGTTTGGGAGCGGGGGAGCGGAGTGACGCTGGCCTGCGGGACGGGGGCCTGCGCCTGCTTTGCCGCGGCCCGCCGGATGGGAATGTGCTGTGACCGGGCGCAGGTGCGGCTGCCCGGGGGTGCGCTGGAGGTGGAGCAGAGGGGCGAGCATGTATGGATGGCCGGCCCGGCCCGCACCGTGTTTGAGGGGGATTTCCCCCTGCATTCAGATGCCCGGACGGCCATTTTCCCAAAAGCCTGTGAAAGATGGCTTGACAACGGCGGGGGATACCTTTAATATAAAAAAGAAATTTACCCCGCCGTGTTCCGGCGGGGAGGACGGGGGAATCTGTTGTGGAAGAGATCACCAGCCGAAAAAATCCCCTGTGCGCCCATTTCCGAAAACTGGCCTCCTCCCGGGCCTACCGGGAGGAGACCGGGGAGTTTCTCTGCGACAGTCCCAAGCTGCTGAAGGAGGCCGAGTTGTGGGGGGCCACGGTGTGCGCCGTGCTGTTTACCAAGGGGGGCCAGCTGCCCCCCTTTGCCGACCGGGGCGTCCGTCTGGTCCAGGTCAGCGAGAGCGTGATGGAGGCGGTCAGTCCCATGGCCACCCCACAGGGGGTGGTGTTCTCCTGCCGGATGGGGAGGTGCGAGCCGCCCGCCCGGCTGGAGCAGGGCCGCTATCTGCTGCTGGAGGGGGTGCAGGACCCGGGCAACGTGGGCACCATCCTGCGCACCGCCGACGCCTTTGATGTGGACGGAATCTTCCTGCTGGAGGGGTGCGCCGACCTGTATCATCCCAAGACGGTGCGCTCGGCCATGGGAGTTCACTTCCGAAGGGCGGTGTGGCGCTGCGGGCTGGAACAGGCCGCGGACCTGATCAAAGAGGCGGGGCTGCCCCTGTATGGGGCGGCTCTGGGAGAGCGCACGGTGGATGTGCGGCGGGCGGACCTGCGCCGCGCCGCCGTCATGGTGGGCAGCGAGGGCAGGGGCCTGTCCCAGGCCGCCCTGGAGGCGTGCACCGCCGCCATTCAAATCCCCATGAGTCCCCGGTGTGAGTCCCTCAACGCGGCGGTGGCCGCCGCTGTGGTGCTGTGGGAGGGAATCCGGGGGGATTAGCGCTCCGGACGGCCGCCGGCCCGGGTCCTGGCATAGACCCAGCCCAGCAGGAGCAGAGAGACCAGGAGCATGACCCAGAACATGGCGTAGGCCGGAATATAACTGCCCGTCCAGTCGGCCAGCGCGCCGGGGACGGGGCCGACAACGAAGATGCCCAGCGCGAAGATGGTCTGAACCCACTTCAGTCCCCGGGCGTAGTTCTCGTCGCCGTACAGGTCCCGGGCCCAGACCGGGGGAGAGACCGCGCACAGGGGAAGGCCGAAGCCCGAGATCACCATGGCCGCGAAGGCCAGGGGGATGTTCCCGGTGTCGGCCAGACAGCACAGGGCGTAGCCGATAAGGATCAGGCCAAAAAAGATATAGTTTGCCATCCGGCCGCCCATGCGGTCCACCACCTGGCCATAGGAGATCTTGCCGACGATCATGCACAGCCCCATGCAGGAGATCAACTGGGCCACCACGGCCTGGGGGTATCCGGCGGTGGAGTAGAGCACACCGGTATCGGTGATGCCCAGACTGGTGGCGGCCCCCACCAGGAAGGCGGCGGCCAGCACGAGGACCTGGTACGTTGGAGTAAAGCCTGCGGGAGCGGGACGGGGCCGGACCGGCGCCGCTTCGCCGCCCGATGTGCGGTAAGGGGACAGGCCCGCGTCTTCCGGCCGGTCCCGAACCAGGAACCAGAACAGGACGGCGGCCAGAAGCATGATAGTCCCCTGCGTCCAGAAGCTGACCCGAAGGCTGAAGGTCTGGATCAGGGTGGTGAAGGGGACGGGGGCCACAATGGTGGCCAGCCCGCTGCCCGCCGCCACAATGCTCAGGGCAAGGGCCCTGCGGTCCTGAAACCAGTGGCTGATCAGCAGCGAGGCGGGGATCATGCCGGCCCAGCTGTAGACCAGGCCCACCATGGCGGCGGCCAGGCAGTACAGCGGAAACTGCCGCACCGCGCCGAAGAGAAAGCTGGAGGCGGCCAGCATCAGAAGAGACAATGTGCAGGCCAGCCTGATGCCCAGCCGGTCCACCAGCCAGTTGGCAGTGGCCATGCCCACCAGAATAAAAAAGCTGCGCACGGTGATGATCCAGGCGCCCTGGGTGTTGCTCAGGCCGGCGTACTCCAGCAGGTAGGGCTGGAAGGCGGAGAAGACGTTGACACCCAGTCCCAGACTGGTAAACAGCATCAGGGTGCCGCCCAGGCAGATGATCCAGGCGTAATGGATACGGTGCGTTTCGGTCATACCAATCGCTTCCTTTCTTCTGCTATAACCATACTGTGAAAGGAGCGATTCGTCAATCAAAATTTTCGGAAGGGGGATGAGAAGATGGCGGACCTGAAATACTGGCTGTGGCTGACCAGCCGAAAACAGATGGGCGCGGCGAGGGCGCTGGCGGTGCTGGACTATTTCGTCACCCCGGAGCGGGCGTATTACGCCGAGGAAGAGGACTACCGCCAGATGCCCATGCCGCCGGGACATTGGCAGGGCCTGCTGGACAAGCGTATGGACCTCCCCGACCGGATTCTGGCCGACTGCGACCGGCTGGGCGTGAACATCATGACCTTTCAGGACGCGGATTACCCCCAGCGCCTGCGGCAGCTGGCTGATCCCCCCGCCGTGCTCTACTGGAAAGGCAGGGCGCTGCGCGTGGACGAAGAGGCGGCAGTCGCCGTGGTGGGGGCCCGGGACCCTTCGGGATACGGCCGGACGGCGGCGGAGAAGTTCGGACTGGAGCTGTCCGCCGGCGGAGCGCTGGTGGTGTCCGGGATCGCTCAGGGGATCGACGGCTGCGCCATCCGGGGCGCCCTGAAAGGGGGCGGGCCGGTGGTCTCTCTTCTGGCGGGCGGCGTGGACCGGATCACGCCCCGGGAACACCGCTATCTGGCAGAGGATGTGGCGGCGGTGGGGGCGCTGGTCTCCGAGTACCCGCCGGGGACGGAGCCCCGGGGCGAACACTACCGCCCCCGGAACCGGATTTTGAGCGGCCTGTGCCTGGGGGTGCTGGCGGTGGAGTGCCGGCCGTTCAGCGGCACCATGCTCACCGTCAACCACGCTCTGGAGCAGGACCGGGATGTATTTGCCGTCCCCGGGCCCATTGACGCCCCCATGAGCGAGGGCCCCAACCGCCTGATCCAGCAGGGAGCCAAGCTGGTGACCTGCGGCCGGGATATTTTGGAGGAGTACTGGGACCGCTTTCCCCAGAAGCTGGCCGCCGCCGCGCCGCTGCCGCCTCAGGTGGCCCAGGCCCGGATGGAGGAGCCCAGAGCGCCTGCCGAACCGGAGAAGCGAGAGGAAGCTCAGCCGGCGCCGGAGACCGCCGCGCCCAGCCGGGAGCGGATTCCCCGGGCGGAGCAGAAGGCCCGCTTTACCGATGACGAGCTGGCGATTTTGTCCGCCCTGGCGGACAAGCCCCTGGCTGCCGACGAGGTGGTGGAGCGCACCCAGATTCCCGCCCGATATGTCCTGTCCGCGCTGACCATGCTCCAGGTTCAGGGGGCGGTGGAGGAACGGCCGGGGCGGCGATTTGCCGCGCTGGTGGAGCTGGAGGAATAACAGATAGAAGTTAGGAGATAGAAGATAGGGTATCCCCTGTCTGCGGCAGCTCCTATCTCCTGTCTCGTATCTCCTATCTGACAATACTGTGTGGAGGTTTTTTGAAGTGGCATCAAAAACCGATCTTGTGATCGTAGAGTCCCCGTCCAAGGCCAAGACCATCGGCAAGTACCTGGGGCCGGGGTATGAGGTAAAGGCGTCTATGGGCCATGTCCGGGACCTGCCCAAGAGCAAGCTGAGCGTGGATATTGAACACGGCTTCGTCCCGGACTATCAGCCCATCAAGGGGAAGGAGGACGTGATCAGCGACCTGAAGAAGGCGGCCAAACGCAGCGGGAAGGTCTATCTGGCCACCGACCCGGACCGGGAGGGAGAGGCCATCTCCTGGCATCTGAAGGAGCTGCTGAACATCCCCGATGACAAGACCTATCGGGTGACCTTCAACGAGATCACCAAAAACGTGGTCCAGAAGTCCATTGCCGCCCCCCGGGCCATCGACCAGAATCTGGTCAACGCCCAGCAGGCCCGGCGTATCCTGGATCGGATCGTGGGCTATGAGCTCTCCCCCCTGCTGTGGAAGAAGATCCGCCGGGGGCTGTCCGCCGGCCGGGTGCAGTCGGTAGCCACCCGCCTGGTGGTGGAGAGGGAGGAGGAGATCCGGGCCTTCATCCCCAAGGAGTACTGGACCGTGGAGGCCCAGCTGGAGCGGATCAGTCCCAACCTGGGCTCGTTCAAGGCCCAGTTCTACGGCCGGGAGAAGAAGATCGAGCTGGACAGCCAGGAGCAGGCCCAGGCGGTAATCGACGCGGTGGGCCGGGGGGAGTGGTCGGTGGCCAAGGTGCGCCGCCAGGAGAAGAACCGGCAGCCCGCCCCCCCGTTCACCACCTCCACTCTGCAGCAGGAGGCCAGCCGCAAGCTGAACATGTCCCCCGCCCGGACCATGTCGGTGGCCCAGCAGCTGTACGAGGGTGTGGAGCTCACCGGCCAGGGCTCGGTGGGCCTGATCACCTATATGAGAACCGACTCCCTGCGTCTGTCCGAGGAGGCGGTGTCCGCCGCCCGGAGCTTTATCTCCGCCCGGTATGGGAAGGACTACTGCCCGGCCCAGGGTCGGCAGTATAAGACCCGCGGCAACGCCCAGGACGCCCACGAGGCCATCCGGCCCTCCGACGTGACTCTGGTGCCCGAGGACATCAAAAAAGACCTGACGGGCGAGCAGTTCAAGCTGTACAAGCTGATCTGGAGCCGCTTTTTGGCCTGTCAGATGGCCAACGCCGTCTATGACAGCCTGTCCATCGACGCGGAGAACAGCGGCTATGTGTTCCGGGCCAGCCACTCCAGCCTGAAATTCGCCGGCTTTACCGCCGTGTACGAGGAGGGGAAGGACGAGGACGAGGAGGAGCGTACCTCTCCCCTGCCCGACCTGAAGGAGGGGGAGCCCCTCACCGGAAAGACCCTGGAGAAAAGCCAGCACTTCACCCAGCCCCCGGCGAGGTACTCCGAGGCCAGCCTGATCCGGGCGCTGGAGGAGCAGGGAATCGGCCGGCCCTCCACCTACGCCCCCACCATCACCACCATTCTCAACCGGGAGTATGTGGTCAAGGAGGGCAAAGCCCTGCGGCCCACCCCTCTGGGCGAGGTGGTTACCAATCTGATGAAGGACAAGTTCCAGGACATCGTGGACCCCGCCTTCACCGCCCAGATGGAGGAGAAGCTGGACGAGGTGGAGGAGGGAGCTGTGGACTGGAAGTCGGTTCTGTCCGAGTTCTATGGAGACTTTGAGGCCGAGCTGAAGCAGGCCGAGCAGGACCTGGACGGAGAGCGCATCAAGGTGCCCGACGAGGTGTCCGAGGAGATCTGCCCCCAGTGCGGCCGGAATCTGGTGATCAAATCGGGGCGGTTCGGCCGCTTCCTGGCCTGCCCCGGCTGGCCTGAGTGCGACTTCACCATGCCCCTGGTGGTGGAGATGCCGGGCAAGTGCCCCAAGTGCGGGGGGCGGCTTTTCAAGCGCACCGGCAAGAGCAAAAAGACGGGCAAGCAGTACACCTATTACTGCTGCGAGAATGTGAGCAGCCGGGACGAGAGCCGCAAATGCGACTTCATGACCTGGGACGTGCCGGTGAAGGACAACTGCCCCGTGTGCGGCTGGACCATGTTCAAAAAGCCGGGCAAGGGGGCCAGAAAGCCCTTCTGCATCAACGAGAGCTGCGCCAACTTCACCCCCGAGGAAAAGCGGGGAGGCTGGCGGAAGAAAGCGGAGACGTCCGCCGAAGGGGAGACAGCCCCGGCGGAGGCGGAGGAGAAGTCCGCCGGGAAAAAGAGGGCCGCCGGGAAAGCCGGGGCGTCCAAAAAGACGGTGGGCAAGGCCGCAGCGGCCGAAAAAGAGGCCGCGGCCAAAAAGACCGCGGCCAGGAAGAGTTCGGCCAAGAAAACAACCGCTAAGAAGACTGCGGCCAAGAAGGCAACCACGGCCAAGAAGACCACTGCGGCGAAGAAGACAGCGGGCGGAGCGTCCGGGAAGAAATCGGCCCCGGAGGAATAAGCGTTCGGGACACATCAGGAAGGAAGAGAACCGATTTGAAGGTACTGATGATCAACGGAAGCCCCAGACCCAGCGGCAACACCACTGTGGCTCTGGGGGAGATGGAGAAGATTTTTCACGCCGAAGGGATAGAGACGGAGATCATCCAGGTCGGCCAGCGGGACATCCGGGGCTGTGTCGCCTGCAACCGGTGCGCCGAGCTGGGCCGGTGCGTGTTTGACGATCTGGTCAATCAGACGGCCCCCAAGCTGGAGGCCTGCGACGGACTGGTGGTGGGCAGCCCGGTATACTTCGCCTCGGCTAACGCCACGCTGGTGGCCTTTTTGACCCGTCTGTTTTACAGCACCCCCTTTGACAAGACCATGAAGGTGGGGGCCTGTGTGGTGGCCGCCCGCCGGGGCGGGCTGTCCGCCTCCTTTGACGAGCTGAACAAGTTTTTTGCCATCAGCGGAATGCCCATCGCCTCCAGCCAGTACTGGAACAGCATCCACGGCCGGGAACCCGGCCAGGCCCTGCAGGATGGGGAGGGACTTCAGACTATGCGCACCCTGGCCCGGAACATGACGTTCCTGATGTGCAGCATCGCGCTGGGCCGGGCGCAGTACGGACTGCCGGAGCGGGAGCCGTTCCAGCCCACCAACTTCATCCGCTGAGAGATTCAAACGAGCGGCCCGGTGCCGCCATGGGAGGACAATATGGAACCTGTAATCGTTGTGGGCGCCGGCCTGGCCGGCAGCGAGGCCGCCTGGCAGCTGGCCCGCCGGGGCATCCCGGTTCAGCTGCGGGAGATGAAACCCCACAAAATGACCCCCGCCCACCACAGTCCGGACTTCGGGGAGCTGGTGTGCTCCAATTCCCTGCGCTCCGACCAGCTGGAGAACGCGATGGGCCTGCTGAAAGAGGAGCTGCGCCGGTGCGGCTCCCTGATCATGGCCTGTGCCGACGAGCACCGGGTGGAGGCGGGCGGCGCCCTGGCGGTGGACCGGTACGCCTTTTCCGCCGCCATCACCGAAAAAATCCGCAGCCACCCCAACATCACGGTGACGGAGGGGGAGGTCACGGAAATCCCGGCGGAGGGAAACGTGATTCTGGCCACCGGGCCCCTCACCTCTCAGGCCCTGTCGGAGCAGATCGCCAAGCTCTTTCCCGACAGCAAGTACCTGAACTTTTTTGATGCCGCCGCCCCCCTGGTCACCTTCGAGAGCGTGGACATGGAAAGCGCCTGGTTTGCCTCCCGGTACGACCGGGGAACACCGGATTATGTCAACTGCCCCATGACGGAGGAGGAGTATCAGGAATTCTGGGAGGCCCTCACCACCGCCCAGGAGGCGGAGGTCCACGGCTTTGAGGACGCGGGGGTGTTCGAGGGGTGCATGCCTGTGGAGGTGATGGCCCGCCGGGGGGTGGACACCCTGCGGTATGGTCCCCTGAAGCCGGTGGGCCTGCGGGACCCCAAGACGGGGAAGGAGCCTTACGCCGTGGTCCAGCTTCGGAAGGACAACGCCCAGGGCTCCATCTACAACATTGTGGGCTTTCAGACCCACCTGCGCTGGCCCGAGCAGAAGCGGGTGTTCTCCCTGATTCCCGCCCTGAAGAACGCCGAGTATGTGCGCTACGGGGTGATGCACCGGAACACCTTCCTGGACTCCCCCCGGCTGCTGGACCGGTATTACCGGGTCCGGGGACAGGAGCGGCTGATGTTTGCCGGGCAGATCACCGGGGTGGAGGGCTATGTGGAGTCCACCGCCTCCGGCTGTCTGGCCGCGATGGAGCTGGCCCGGCGGCTGGAGGGAAAGCCGCCCGTGGATTTCCCCCGGGAGACCGCCATGGGGGCCATGGCCCTTTACATCAGCGACCAAAGTGTGGTAAACTTTCAACCGATGAATGTGAATTTCGGTCTCATCCCGCCCCTGGACCACCGGGTCAAGGGCAAGCGCAACAAGAACGCCGAGATCTCGAAGAGAGCTCTGGAGAAACTGGGGGAACTGGACCTGAGCTGAGGGGCGGAGCGCTTGCCCTGCGAGCGGGAGCGAGCCGCGCCGCAGGCGCGTAAATTCGCAGCCGCAAAGCGGCAGAGAATTGCGCAGGGCGAATTCACTTCGTCCGAGCATGTGAAAGCGAGGGACCCCGCAAAAGCCTGCTTTTGCGGGAACAAGCGCAACAAGAACGCCGAGATCTCGAAGAGAGCCCTGGAGAAACTGGGGAAACTGGACCTGAGTTGAGCCTTTGAACCCTTCCTTGTGCGGGAGTGCGGCGATGTGTGCGATGGGGAAATGTCGGTTCCTGTTTATATGCAGGGGGCGATAATCCCCACGCCTCCCCCTGTGAGGGAGGTGGCCTGAAGGATCGGGGTGGGTTCCCAGCTCCATTTCCCCAGGCGCGTGAACAAGGCAAGGAGAGCTGCGCCGCCGCAGATTTTGTGCACGAGCGGCAGCGGGCGGGGGAAATCCCCTTTTTTAGATTTGCACCTGCGCGCCGGATGGAAGAAGTATGCAAGTATAGAGATTGCCGAAGGGAAATTTTTAGAAACCGCAGGTTTCTAAACGGCGTTTTGGTGACTTTGCCGCTGTTGGCAAAGTCACTCGCCGCCGCAGCGGCGAAATATTCCCTTTTTCCGCGAAGCGAGAAAGGTAATAAGGGTAGAAGTTAGAAATTGGAGGACTTGAGGCCGGCCGCCGACTCCCTTCCGGCCAGTTCCAGAGCCAGACGAAAGCCGTGGGCGAAGCTGAGCAGGTTTGCCCGGTCCAGCAGACGGAAGATAGGTTCTGGCATGTCCGGGTCCTGCCACAGAAGTTCCGACTGGGCCAGATAGGTTTGGTATTCCGGGTCGCCGTCAAAGTCCAGGTGAGCGCGGTCGATTTCGAGAAAATAAAGGTCCTCTATGATGGAACTCAAGATGATCACCCCAATAAATAATTTATTCTATTTATATAATAATTTATTATATTTGTCAAGGGGGGATGCTATGCTTTCCAAGGATATTTTTTCGATCCGTCTGAAAAAAATCCGTAAAGCCGCCGGAGAGCAGCAGAAAGATCTGGCCGATGCGGTGCAGATGGCTCAAACTCAGATCAGTGCAATTGAAAACGGCAAACAGGGGACGTCCTTTGACAAATTAGCCGCTATCTGTATCCATTACAACGTCTCCGCCGACTATCTGCTGGGCCTGATCGACGAACCCCGGCCCCTGAACGACGAGAAGAAAGAAGGAGTTCTATGAAGATCATTGTAGACGCCATGGGCGGCGACAACGCCCCCAAGGCCCCGGTTCTGGGAGCCATCCAGGCCAACAAGGCGTATGGAGTGGACATTATCCTGGTGGGCCGGGGGGAGGAAATCCTGAAGACGCTGGCCGAAAACGGCATTGCCGACCTGCCCTCCGGCGTAGAGATCGCCCACGCCAGCGAGGTGGTGGAGATGTGCGATAACCCGGCCACCGCCTTTCGGGAGAAGAAGGACTCCTCTCTCACTGAGGGCCTCAATCTGCTCAAGAGCGGTGCGGGGGACGCCTTTGTGTCCGCAGGCTCCACCGGGGCTCTGCTGGCCGGGGCCACTCTGGTGGTCAAGCGGATCAAGGGCATCCGCCGGGCGGCAATGGCGCCGGTGGTGCCCACCGGCACCGGGGGCGCGGTCCTGATTGACTGCGGGGCCAACGCCGAGTGCCCCCCGGAATACCTGATCCAGTTTGCCTACATGGGCTCCTATTACGCCGAGCATGTGTTGGGCCGTCCCGAGCCCAAGGTGGGCCTGCTGAACATCGGCGTGGAGCCCTCCAAGGGCACCTCGCTCCAGACCACCGTCTACCCCATGCTCCAGCAGGCGGCCGCCCAGGGGCGGATCAACTTCGTGGGCAATGTGGAGGCCCGGGAGGCTGTGGAGGGGGCGGTGGACGTGATCGTCTCCGACGGCTATTCGGGCAACATCTTCCTGAAGACCATGGAGGGCACCGGCCTGTTCATGGCCCGGGAGCTGAAAAAGATGTTCAAGAAGAACCTGCTGACCATGCTGGCTGCCGTCCTGGTGTCCGGAGGGCTGAAGGAGTTCAAGCGGTTGATGAGCGCCGACGAGGTGGGCGGGACCGCCCTGGTGGGGATCTCCAAGCCGGTGATCAAGGCCCACGGCTCCTCCGACGCCTACGCCATCCAGAACGCCGTCCGGCAGGCCAAGCAGTTTGTGGACTCCGGCATCATCGAAAATATTGCCGAGAACATCGACCAGATGCGCCTGGACGCCGGTCCGGCGAAAGAGGACTGAAAACGAGGAAGCTCCCGCCCGTTCGGGCGGGGGCTTCCTGTTTATTTGGGTTTGGATTTGCCCACCAGGGCGATGAGAAATCCGAAGAACATGGCCGCGGTGATGCCGCCCGCCGCGGCGGCGGCCCCGCCGGTGAAGGCCCCCAGCAGTCCGTCCCGGGCCACCGCCTCCCTGGCCCCCTGGGCCAGCAGATGGCCGAAGCCGGTGAGGGGGACCGTGGCCCCCGCTCCCGCCCAGTCCACCAGAGGCTGATACAGGCCCAGGGCGCTGAGCACCACGCCGGCAGTGACATAGATCACCAGAATCTTGGCCGGGGTGAGAGAAGTCTTGTCAATGAGCAGCTGCCCGATGACGCACAGCGCTCCGCCGAACAGAAACGCCTTGAAATAGTCCATCCATTCCATGGCCGCCCGCCTCCTTTCACATGGCGCCCCGGGCCGAGATGGCCACCGCGTGGCAGATACCGGGCACGCTCTCCCCCTGAAAGGAGGAGGTGGGAGAGTGGAGGGCCCCGGTGGGGCAGAACAGAATGTTGTGCCACCGCCCGGTTTTCAGCCCTCCCAGCAGATAGCCGGTGAGCACCGAGGCGCAGCAGCCGCAGCCCGAGCCCCCGCAGTGGACGTCCTGCTTCTTGGCGTCAAAGATCAGCTTGCCGCAGTCGGCGTGGTTGTTCAGAAAGAAGCCCTCCCGCTCCAGCAGCTCCAGCAGCAGCTGGCTGCCCAGGTCGCCCAGGTCGCCGGTGACGATCAGGTCGTAGAAGTCCGGGGCGCGGCCCGTGTCCCGCAGGTGGGCGGCAATGGTGTCACAGGCCGCGGGGGCCATGGCCGCTCCCATGTTGTTGGTGTCGGTGATCCCCTTGTCCACGATTTTTCCCGCCGTCACATGGGTGACCTGGGGGCCGCCGCCCTCCCGGGAGAGTACCGCCGCCCCCGAGGCGGTGACCGTCCACTGGGCGGTGGGGGTGCGCTGTCCCCCGTACTCCAGGGGGGTGCGGTACTGGCGCTCCGCGGTGCAGAAGTGAGAGGACACCACCACCGCCGCCCGAGCGCCGAAGCCCCCGTCCAGGGCCATGGAGGCCAGGATCAGCCCCTCTCCCATGGTGGAGCAGGCCCCGTACAGGCCGAAGAAGGGGACCTGCTGCCCCCGGGCGGCGTAGGAGGAGCCGATGCACTGGTTGAGCAGATCGCCGGCGAAAATCCAGTCCAGCCCGGAGGCGGTCAGACCGCACTTGTCCAGGGCCAGAGCCAGGGCCTGTTTCTGCATGGCGCTCTCGGACTTCTCCCAGGTGGCCTCGCCGAAGGTGTCATCCCGGTCGATATAGTCAAAGGAGGAGGCAAGCGGCCCCTCTCCCTCCTTTTTCCCCGCCACGTTGGCCCAGGCGGTAAAATACACAGGGGCGCTCAGCGCCGCCGTCTGGCCCCCCAGCTTTTTGTTGGTCATGTCTCCGCCTCCCTGTGTGATTTCCCTGATAGTGTGCGGCCCAGCGGGAGAAAATATACTTGAAACATGGCCCTTGGACCGATATAATGGAGCGAGAAGCCATGGAAAGGAGCGTGCGGCATGGAACATTTGGTGGCGATCGACCCGGAGGTGGAGACCACGCCGGAGCTGGAGGAGGCGCTGCGGCGGGCTGTCCAGGCCGCCCTGGAGGCGGAAGGGGTGGACGTGCCCTGCGCGGTGGAGGTGTGTCTCACCGATGACGAGAACATCCATCAGACCAACTGGGACATGCGGGGGGTGGATGCGCCGACCGATGTGCTCTCCTTTCCCATGTTTGAGCTCCGGCCGGGGGAGAAGCCTCTGGCAGAGTGGGCGGACCCGGACACGGATCAGGTGCTGCTGGGAGATATGATGATCTCTCTGGAGCGGGCCCGGGCCCAGGCGGAGGAATACGGACACAGCCTGGAGCGGGAGGTCTGCTATCTGGCCGTCCACTCGGTGCTCCACCTGCTGGGCTATGACCATCTGGACGAGGGGCCCATGAAGCAGCAGATGCGGGAGCGGGAAGAGGCCATTCTGGGCGCCCTGGGCGTGACCCGGGAGAAGGAGGAGACGCCATGAAAATCAAACTGATTCCCATCGAAGAAGTACCGGAAGCAGAGCTTCAGCCGGAAAAACTGGGACCGGCGGACCTGGCCCTGATGGCCGGCGC
>CALWVX010000012.1 GCA_944385065.1 uncultured Oscillospiraceae bacterium
GCCTCATCCAGATTTTATTCTTTTGGTGCGGCCAGGATACGTGAGACTGTGCGACGGTTTTGCAAGTTACTGGCACAATCATAAGGAATAATTCTGGAATGATGCGGGGCACCGTCTGACTGACGGTGCCCCGCAATATTTACCGCTCATAACTTCTCCGCCTCCGTGCCAGCCTAATTCCAGAGTACACGACATGGGAGGGAACGGCCATGGACGAGCGGGGACTTTGGCAGCTGTTTTTTCAGACCGGGCGGCCGGAGGTCTATCTGGCCATTGCGGCCCGGCGCAGGCTGGAGGCTGAGCGCAGCCGGCCGGCCAAAACGGCGTTCCGCCCCCGGCGGGGGGAGGTCTAGCCGTCACGGAAGGAAGGGAACGCTGTGCACACCAGGACCATGGGGCTTGTGCTCCGGTCAGTGGACTATAAGGAGTCGGATCAGATTTTGACCCTGTTTACCCGGGAACTGGGGAAGATCACCGTCTCCGCCCGGGGCTGCCGGAAAAAGGGGAGTGCCCTGGCGTCGGCCTGCCAGCTGCTGGCGTGGTCGGAGTTTGTGCTCTATGACTACCGGGGAAAGTGGTCGGTCAAAGAGGGGACGGCGGAGCGGCTGTTCCAGGGGGTGCGGGGCGATTTGGACCGGCTGGCGCTGGGCTGCTATTTTGCCGAGGCGGCGGAGGCGCTGGCGGTGGAGGGGGTGCCCAGCCCGGAGCTGCTCTCTCTGACGCTGAACAGCCTCCACGCTCTGGACAAGCTCACCGACCGGCCCCTGGAGCTGATCAAAGCGGCGTTTGAGTGGCGGTGCATGTGTCTGGCCGGGTACGAGCCCCTGATCGACGGCTGCGCGGTGTGCGGCGAGCCCAGCCCGGAGGAGGCGATGTTTCATCTGAGGGAAGGGGTGCTGTGCTGTGCCCGGTGCCGCCCCCAGGTGGGGGAGGGCATCGCCATGCCCCTGAACCGCCAGGCGCTGTCCGCCCTGGAGTACATCGTCCACGGAGACCCCAAGCGGCTGTTCTCCTTCCGGCTGGAGGGGGAGGGGCTGCGCCTGCTGGCCGACGCGGGGGAGGCCTATCTCCACACCCAGCTGGAGCGGGGCTTCCGCACCCTGGATTTTTACAAAAGCCTTCAGATCGAAACCCGGCCGGAGCAGGCCGGAAAATAGAATCAGGCCCCCGGCTTTCGCCGGAGGGCCTGATCTGTTTGGATGCAATTACTGCTCAGCCGCCTGAGCGGGGGCCTCGACCTTGCCGAAGGTACGGCCGTTGTAGGTCAGGCAATTTTTGCACATACGGTGAGGCAGCCGGTAGGCCCCGCACTTGGGGCAGGTCACGATACCGGGAGTCTCCAGCTTCCAGTGGGAGCTGCGCCGCTTATCGCGGCGGGCCTTCGATACTTTTCCCTTGGGAACCGCCATGGGTGACACCTCCTTCGGTTGTGTGCCCGCGGGGCACTTGGACTACTCACTCAGCGTCCTTATCCAACAGCTGCGCAAGGGCCGCCAGTCTTGGATCTACGTCAGGTCTGCATCCGCACGGGCCGAGATTCAGATCAGCTCCGCACTTGGCGCACAGCCCTTTGCAGTCGTCTGAGCACAGATTTTTGGCGTCCATCTCGAGTACAAAAGCAGTGGTGACGGCCTCGTCCAGGTCCAGCTCGGTGCCGTCCAGCAGGAGGATTTCATCGTTTTCCTCATCCTCCAGCTTCTGGGCCACCAGGCTGTCCAGGGTCACCGTCTTCTCTCGGGTGAAGGACTTGCCGCACCGGTCGCAGATCAGCTCCAGCTGAGAGCTTGCCGTCCCCTCCAGTACCAGGGCGCCGGCGTGGTTGGTCACGCCGCCCTCCACCAGAACCGGATGGGCGATGGGCCTGCGGCCGAAGAAATCCAGCTGGGACAGGTCCAGCTGGAACCGGAACTCTTTCCGGGCGTCTGGGACATGGATAATATCGCGCAGATCCAGGCGCATTGGCTTGCCTCCCAGGGGGCCGTTTCCCCCATACTCGCAGAATGGTACGCAGGATATTATAATGAAATTTCCCGGCATTGTCAAATACTTTTTGAAAATTTGTCCACGAATTTTATTGACAGGCGGGGGGCGGATATGGTGAAATAAATGGGAACGACCACAGAAGCCGGGAGGAGAGCGACATGCGGGAATATACCATTGGGAAAAACGACGCCGGGCAGCGGCTGGACCGCTGGCTGGCCAAGACGCTGCCCCTGCTTCCCGCCCCCCTGGCCCAGAAATATATCCGTCTGAAACGGGTGAAGGTGAACGGGAAGGGGTCCAAGCGGGACGTGCGCCTCCAGGTGGGGGATGTGCTCCAGCTGTACATCAACGATGAGTTTTTCGATACCCCGACCCTGGAGAACGCCTTCCTCTCCCTGTACCAGCCCAAGCTGAATATCCTGTATGAGGACGAGCATATCATGCTGCTGGACAAGCGGCCGGGAATGGTGGTCCACCCGGACGAGAGCGAGCGGGTAAATACGCTTCTCACCCACATTCAGGCCTATCTCTATCAGAAAAAGGAGTGGTCCCCCTATTGGGAGAACTCCTTTGCCCCCGCTTTGTGCAATCGGATCGACCGAAACACCGGGGGAATCGTGATCGCCGCCAAAACCGCCGAGGGGCTGCGGATCATGAATCAGAAGATCAAGGACCGGGAATTGAGCAAATATTACCTGTGCGCGGTGCTGGGCGTGCTGTCCCCCCGGTCGGGGCGGCTGGAGGGCTATCTGTTCAAGGACGAGGTGAAGAAACAGGTGTATGTCCGCGCCCGGCCTGAGCCGGGGGCCAAGACCGCCGTCACCGAGTACCGGACTCTGGCAGTGAAAAACGGTCTGTCTCTGGTGGAGTGCGACCTGATCACCGGCCGGACCCATCAGATCCGGGCCCAGATGGCCGCCGCCGGCCACCCGCTGCTGGGGGACGGCAAGTATGGAAATGAGCGGGAGAACCGGCGGTACGGGCGGCATGGCCAGGCCCTGTACTCCTACAAGCTGATCTTCCGCTTCACCACCGACGCGGGCCCCCTGGAGTACCTGAATGGGCGGACCTTTCAGGTGGAGGATGTGGACTTCGTCCGGGATTATTTCGGGGATGACGCGGCCTGGAGGGAGAGCTGACATGGAGAAGCTGGGACTGATCCACCTGTACTGCGGAGACGGGAAAGGGAAAACCACCGCGGCCATGGGGCTGGCGCTGCGCGCCCTGGGACGGGGACTGCGGGTTGTGGTGGTCCAGTTCTGGAAGGACGGGAGCAGCGGAGAGACGGCTCCGCTGGAGCGCCTGGGGGCCCGGGTACTGGCGTGTCCGGGGCCGGTGAAGTTTTCCTGGGACATGACGGCGCAGGAGCGGGAGAGAGCCGAAGAGGCCCATAACCGCCTGCTGGAGACGGCCGTGTCCCTTCCCTGCGACCTGCTGGTGCTGGACGAGGCCTGCGGAGCTCTGGAGGCGGGGCTTCTGAGCGAGGCGCGGCTGAAGCAGGTGGTGCTGGAGCGGCCGGAGGGCAGGGAAATTGTCCTCACCGGCCGCAGGCCCGCCGGCTGGATGACAGACTGCGCCCACTACATCACCCGCATGGAGGAGATTCGCCACCCCTTTCATCAGGGGACGGCGGCCCGGGCCGGGATCGAGTTTTAAGGGCTGCGGGGCTGCCGGAGAGCGGTTTTGCGGCGGAAAAAGCCCCCGCGGGGATTGCGGGGGCGGGCAAGCTGTGCTATGCTATCAGGGAGACCGGGGCGGTTCAGACCCCGGCATGTGAGAGGAGGGGCCGCCATGCAGGTGCTGGCTTCCACCCGGCAGATGAAAGAAGTGGACCGCATCGCCATTCAGGAGCGGGGAATTCCCTCTCTGGAGCTGATGGAATGTGCCGCCCAGGCAGTGGCTGAGGGAGTGCAGAAACTGGCCGGCCCGACGCAGCGCCCTTCGGGGGACGGTCCCGCCTCAATGGCGTTCAGCGTGATTGGGAAAGCCGGGGACGGGCGGCCGACTCCGGAGGAGCAGCGGGAGCTGGACGAGCTGCGGGATATGGTGGAGTCCAGGAACACCGACTCCACCCAGCGCATCGCCGTTCTGTGCGGCCCGGGGAACAACGGAGGAGACGGCATTGCCGCCGCCCGGATTCTGATGGGGATGGGCTATCAGGTCCGGGCCTTTCTGGTGGGGGACCGGGCCAGGATGACCCCCGACAGCATGGCCATGGAGAAGAAGCTGGAAAAGGCCGGGGGACGGCTGGAGCCCTTCCGGCTGGAGGATCAGCGGACCGTGGTGTGGCTGTCCACCTGCGACTGTGTGGTGGACGCCCTGTTCGGCGTGGGGCTCAGACGCCCTCTGGAGGGGGACTTTTTGGCCGCCGTCCAGTGGATCAACCGCCTGTCCTGCCCCGTGGTGGCCTGCGACCTGCCCTCGGGCGTGGACGGGGACACCGGGGAGGTGCTGGGGGAGGCGATCCAGGCCGCCCTCACCGTCACCTTCACCTGCGCCAAGCCGGGGCTCTATCTGGGGGAGGGGGCCGGCCGGGCCGGGGAGATCTGGGTCCGTGACATCGGCATCCCCGGAGAGCTGGTGTATGAGCAGATAGTCCGGGACCCGGCGGCCATGGAGGTGCTGGACCGGGACGTCTGCCGCCCCCTGCCCCGGCGGCCTGCCGCCGCCCACAAGGGGGACTTTGGAAAGCTGTTTCTTCTGGCGGGGAGCGAGGGCTATACCGGCGCCCCTGTCCTGGCCGCCCGGGGGGCTCTGCGGACCGGGGCCGGGCTGGTGTTTCTGGGAGTGCCCCGGGACATCTATCCCATTGTGGCCGTCAAGTGTGACGAGGCCATGCCCTTCCCCCTGCCGGAGCGGTATGAGCAGATTTTGGAGCGGGCCCGGAGCTGTGACGTGGCTCTGATTGGCCCCGGCTTGGGCAGAGAGCCCCGGACCGAGCGGCTGGTCCGCTCTCTGCTGGCCGATCTGGACATCCCGGTGGTGCTGGACGCCGATGGCATAAACGCCCTGAGCGGGCATATAGATGAGTTGGACAGACGCTCCGCCCCCACCGTTCTCACGCCCCATGAGGGGGAATTCGCCCGGCTGACCGGCTGTGCTCTTCCGATCAGGGACAAAACCGGGGTGGCCCGGGCCTTTGCGGAGGCCCACCGCTGTACCCTGGTGCTCAAGGGGCGGGGCACCGTCACTGCCGCCCCGAACGGCCGGGTGTGGATCAACGGCACCGGCGGCCCGGGCATGGCCAAGGGCGGTTCGGGCGATGTGCTGTCCGGGATGATTGCCGCCCTGTGGGGACAGAAGCATTTGAACGGCCCCGGCTCTGACCCCTCGGAGCTGGCCGCCTGGGCGGTCTGGTACCACGGGGCTGCCGGCGACCGATGCGCCCGCAGGCAGGGCGAATACGCCATGCTGCCCACCGACCTGATTGAGGCCCTGCCCGAGATATTGAAGGAAACTCAGATGGAATCAATTTGACTTTGGAGGTACTGCTGTGCGCAAGCTGCTGCTTTGCGTACCAATGATGACCCTCCTGCTGGCCGGATGCGGCCTGACGGAGGTGAGCGAGGCGGAGGAGCTGGCCCTGGCGATTCGGGGAGAATTTCTGGAGTTGGCCGCCTGCTCCGCCGACCTGGAGATCACCGCCGACTACGGCCAGCGGGTCTATGAGTTTGAGATGGCGGCCCAGGCCCAGGGGGAGGACGTCAGCCTCACCCTCACCGCCCCGGAGACGGTGGCCGGACTCACCGCCCGCTGGGCGGGAGAGGAGGGGACTCTGGAGTATGACGGTGTTTCCGTGGAGACCGGGAGCATGGACCCGTCGGGGCTGAACCCCCTGTCCGCCTTCCCCGTCCTGCTGGAGGCCGCGCGCTCGGGCTATATCACGGCCTGTGCCATGGAGGAGGAGGGAACGGTCCTCCGGGTGGACTGCGGCGACCCGGAGGGGACGCCGGGCAGCGGGAGAGAGACAACCATTTGGTTTGATTCGGATACGCATGTCCCTCTGGAGGGGGAGATCCGGGTGGACGGGTTTCGGGTGATTGCCTGCCGCTTTCTGGAGTTTGCCTCCGGCTGAAAGAGGATACCAAAGAAACGAGGGATTTGGATATGAAAGACAGACGGGAAGCGCGCACCTGGGCGGAAATTGACCTGGACGCCCTGGCCCACAATTACTATACGCTCCGGGCCCTGCTGCCCCCGGAGTGCCGGTTTCTGGCCCCGGTGAAGGCCAACGGATATGGACATGGGGCGGTTCCGGTGGCCGGGAAGCTGGAGCGACTGGGGGCCGATATGCTGTCGGTGGCCTGTGTGGACGAGGGGGCGGAGCTGCGCCGTGCCGGGATCAGAACCCCCATTTTGTGCATGGGCGTGACCCCCGCCCAGCTCACCGGTGAGCTGCTGGACCTTGACATCACGCAGACGGTGGAGGACCTGGAGTCGGGAGAGGCCCTGTCCCGCCAGGCCCAGAGTCTGGGCCGGAAGCTGCGTGTTCACCTGAAGGTGGATACGGGCATGGGGCGGCTGGGCGTTTACTGGGGAGACGGAGACCACACCGCCGCCGTCCGGGAGCTGCTGCAGCTGTGCAGACTGCCCGGCCTGGAAGTGGAGGGAATGTTTACCCATTTTGCCGTGGCCGACAGCGATGAGGCGTATACTCGGAGACAGCTGGACCGCTTTCTGGAAGCCAGAGCCGCGCTGGAGGAGCAGGGGATTTCGCTCAAAATCTGCCATTGCGCGGCCAGCTCCGCTGTGTTACACTATCCCTGTACTCACATGGATATGGTCCGCCCGGGCATTGCCCTGTACGGCTATTATCCCGACCCGGAGGGGGACCGGGACTCCTGTCCGCCGCTGAAGCCGGTGATGCGCCTGTACAGCCGCATCTCCGCCGTGCGGTCCATGCCCGCCGGCGCCCGGATCAGCTATGGCGGGACCGCCGTGCTGAAGCGGGATTCCCGCCTGGCGGTGCTGCCCATCGGCTATGGAGACGGTCTGCCCCGGGTCCTGTCCAACCGGATGCAGGTGCTTATCGGGGACAAGCTGTGCCCCGTGGTGGGCCGGGTATGCATGGACATGTGCATGGCCGACATCACCGATCTGCCCCAGGTGCGGGCGGGCGATGTGGCCCAGATCTACGGCGACGGTCTCACCGACCGGGCCGCGGCACAGGCGGATACCATCTCGTATGAATTGCTGTGCCGGGTGGCCACCCGTGTTCCCCGCATCTATTGGGAGAACGGGGTCAGACTGGACTGAAATTCCCTCCAAACGGGAGGGACAGGCTGTTTCCGGGCCTGTCCCGGACCGTGACCGCCCGGCCGAAGTCCTCATAGGATGGCATGGAGCACGGGGAGGGCGCGCTCTCTCCGGGGGAAAGGCGCGGCGGGCAGGGGAGTGGGCCGTGGCCCTGCGCGGCCATATGGCGGTCCAAATTCTGTGACCGGATCAGGTATAAATCCCGCCGCCCCGTGGGAGAATCATAGTGCAGCGTTACATAGGTCCTCCGGGCCGGTAACGCGGCGCTATCTTCCGGCGGAGTGTGAATATACTTGGATAACAGCGTGAAACGGGGCGATATTTTTTACGCCGATCTCAGCCCGGTGGTGGGGAGTGAGCAGGGGGGCGTGCGGCCGGTGCTGATCGTGCAGAACGACACGGGAAACCGCCACAGCCCCACGGTGATTGCCGCGGCCATTACTTCCCAGACGGGAAAGGCCAGGCTTCCCACCCATATCTCGGTGGCCCCCCTGAGCTGTGGGCTGCCCAAGGAGTCGGTCATCCTGCTGGAGCAGGTCCGCACGCTGGATAAGCGGCGTCTGCGGGAAAAAATGGGCCGGCTGGATGAGAAGGTCATGCATCAGGTGGACGCGGCCATTGCCGTCAGCTTTGGTCTGCACCCGGAAACCCTGGTGTGATGGAAGACGGTCCCGCCCCGGCGGGGCGGGACCTACATAAGATAAGACGATGACAAGGAGTATGGACCCATGAAACAAAAGGGAACAAAGTGGATGATCCGTCTGGGGGCCGGAGCGCTGGCGGCCGGCTGTCTGGTCATGGGGGCGGCCCTGGCCGCGGGAGATGAGGAGGACCCGCTGGTCACCCTCAGCTATTTGAATCAGACCGCCATTCCCCAGATTGTGGAACAGGTGGAGTCCAGCACCGCCCAGCGCCAGCAGGAGCTGGAGGACAGCTTTCGGACCCAGCTGAGCCAGTATCAGCAGGGCGGGGAGAGCGGCGGGACGGCTTCGGCCGGCTATGTGCTGGTCACCCTGTCCAGCGGCCAGGTGATGCAGCTGGAGGTGGGCTGTGAGGTGCTGCTGCGGGTGGGCACCGCCACGGTTCAGGCGGACAGCACGCCCGCCCTGATTGACCTCTCCTCGGCCGGGACAGTGGGGGCGGGGACCTCGCTGGAGAAGAATCACCTGTACATGTCCACCATCGAGGGACGGACCCTGACCGCCACCGCCGACACCGTGAAGCTGCTGGTGCGGGGCGGATATACCGTGGCATAAAAGCGGACCGATCAACAGTCAAAGAGAAATCGGCCCTCCCCAGGCAAGATGCCTGGGGAGGGCCGATTCTGTTTTGCTGCGGCAGGAGGGGGAAGCGGGCGGGTCAAAGGCGATGCTGTTCCCCCCACTCGCACATCAGATCCAGAATCGGAATCAGCGACTTTCCCCGCTGGGTCAGGCTGTATTCCACCTTGGGGGGAATCTGGGGGTATTCCTCCCGGTGGACCAGCTGGTCCGCCTCCAGCTCCTTCAGCGTGGCGCTGAGGGTCTTATAGGAGATGGAGCCGATATATTTTTTCATCTCATTGAAGCGGACCACGCCGAATTCCATCAGGGTATAGAGAATGGTCATTTTATATTTGCCGCTGATCAGGGACAGTGTATAGCTGAAGCCGGTGGTCCCAAGGCATTCGGAGGAGATACAGCGATTCACCATAAGGCACTTTCCTTTATGTAAGTATTGAACAAAAAGGTGCGTACTTGCTTTCTGACTGATTCTTGCTATAGTTATAATATCAGAAGCGGGAAAAGTCAAGACCGCATACAGGGAGGATTTCATATGAGCAAGAAAATCGTCGTGATCACCGGGAGCCCCCGAACAAACGGCAACAGCTTCGCCATGACGGACGCCTTTATTCAGGCGGCCCGGCAGAAAGGACACAGCGTTACCCGCTTTGACGCGGCCATGATGAAGATCGGCGGGTGCCGCGCCTGCGAGACCTGCTATCAAACGGGGAAGGCATGCTCCTTTGACGATGACTTCAACACCATTGCCCCGGCCATTCTGGAGGCGGATGCCGTGGTATTCACCATGCCGGTGTACTGGTACTCCATCCCCGCCCAGATCAAGGGAGTGATCGACCGCATGTATGCCCTGGTGGTGGGGGGCAGGGACGTCGCCGGCAAGGAGTGCGCCCTGATTGCCTGCTGTGAGGAGGAAGATATGACCGTGCTGGACGGGGTGCGGATTCCCGTGGAGCGCACCGCCGCCCTGCTGAAGTGGAAGATGGCGGGGGAGGTGCTGGTCCCCGGTGTGCTGGAAGCCGGAGCCATCGACAGGACCGACGGCTGCGCCCGGGCGGCCGCTCTGGCGGAGAAGATTTGAGGAGGCGTTCCCATGGGAAAGAAGATCGTGATTCTGAACGGGAGCCCCCGCAAAAACGGAAATACCGCGCCGCTGGTCCGGGCCTTTACCCAGGGCGCGGAACAGGCCGGGCACACGGTGACAGAGTTTGTTCTGGACGGCATGGAGATTCACGGATGCAAGGGCTGCTTCGGCGGGCACAGCGGCCGGCCCTGTCCCTGCGTCCAGCAGGACGGGATGGCTCGGATCTATCCGGAGGTGCGGGATTGCGACGTGGTGGTGCTGGCCTCGCCGTTGTACTATTGGAATCTGAGCGGCCAGATCAGGACCGCTGTGGATCGGCTGTTCGCCCTGGAGGAGGGGGGCGAGAACCTGCTCCGGGGACACGGAAGGGCCGGCGCGCTGCTGATGGCGGCGGAGGGGTACGGGTTTGAAGATGTGGCGGGCTACTTTGACCATCTGATGGAACATCTGAGATGGCGCAATCTGGGCCACGTGCTGGCCGGAGGAAACGGGGACGTCGGCGACATCGAGGGGAAGCCGGAGCTCCAGGCAGCCCGGGAGCTGGGGGCCTCAATCCGCTGAAAGCATCGGAAAGGGTAATAAAAGGCCCGGCGCGATGAAATCGCGCCGGGCCCTTTCGGTTGTCACGGTCAAATATGGGATCAGTGGTTGAGCACCCGGACCCGGATCATGTTGGGGATGGCCCGCAGCTCGTTGGCCACCTCGTCGGTGATGCGGGTGTTGACGTCCACCAGAGTATAGGCGTAGTCGCCCTTGGACTTGTTGGTCATGTTCTCCACGTTGATGTTATCGTCGGACAGAATCCCCATGATTTTGGAGAGCATGGAGGGGACGTTCTTGTGGATCAGGCAAAGCCGGGAGATGCCGCTCCAGTCCTGAGAGACGTTGGGCAGGTTCACCGAGTTGGTGATGTTGCCGTTGACCAGATAGTCCTGCAGCTCCCGCACGGCCATGGCGGCGCAGTTCTCCTCGCTTTCGGGGGTGGAGGCGCCCAGGTGGGGCAGGGCAATGACATTCTTCACCCCGGCAATGCGGTTGTTGGGGAAGTCGGTGACGTACCGGGCCACCCGGCCGGACTCCAGAGCCTCGATCATGTCGTTGTCGTTGACCAGCTCGCCCCGGGCCAGATTGAGAATACGCACCTGACCCTTCATCTTGGAGATGGCCTCGGCGTTGATGGTGTCCTTGGTGGAGCTGTTATAGGGGACATGGATGGTCACATAGTCCGACACCTTGTACAGCTCGTCCACATTGTGGACCACATGGACGTGCCGGTCCAGCCGCAGGGCGGCGTCCACGGAAAGGAAGGGGTCATAGCCGTACACGTCCATGCCCAGGTCCAGAGCCACGTTGCACACCAGCGCCCCGATGGCCCCCAGGCCGATCACGCCCACCGTCTTGCGGTAGAGCTCAGGCCCCACAAAGGCGGACTTGCCCTTCTCCACGGCGGCGGCCACATCCACGTTGGGGGTGTGGACCTGCTCCTGCACCCACTCGGCGCCCCCCAGAATATCCCGGGACGCGATGAGCATGGCGGCGATGACCAGCTCCTTGACGGCGTTGGCATTGGCGCCGGGGGTATTGAAGACCACAATGCCGTTTTCCGAGCAGCGGTCGATGGGGATGTTGTTGGTGCCCGCCCCCGCCCGGGCAATGGCCCGCAGGGCGTCGGGGAACTCATAGTCGTGCATGGGGGCGGAGCGCACCAGGATGCCGTCCTCGTTTTTCAGATCATCCCCCACCTGAAAGCGGCTGGGGTCCAGCCGGGCCAGCCCGGCGGCGGAAATTTTATTGAGGGTCTTGATACGATACATGAGAAAAACCTCGAATCTGTCAAAGATCAAATGGATGGGGAAACCTTAATTGGCCTGATCGAAGGCGCGGATGAAGTCGCACAGCTTCTCGACACCTTCCACAGGCATTGCGTTATAGATGGAAGCCCGCATGCCGCCCACCTTTCGGTGGCCCTTCAGGTTGACGAAGCCGGCCTGGGCCGCCTCGGCGACAAATTTGGCGTCCAGCTCGGGGGTGGCGGTGCGGAAGGTGACGTTCATGCCGGAGCGGGAACCCTTTTCCGCGTGGCACTGGAACAGACGGGTGTTGTCCAGGGTGTCGTAGAGCATGTTGGCCCGCTGCCACTTCAGCTTCTCCATGCCCTCCAGACCGCCGTTCTCGTTGACCCAGTCCAGGGTGAGGCCCAGCATGTAGATGCACCAGCAGGGCGGGGTGTTGTACATGGAGTCCTTGTCGATCATGGCCTGATAGCTCATCATCACCGGCGTATAGGGCAGCTCGTGGCCGGCCAGCTCTTTCTTGATAATGACCACGGTCAGGCCGGCGGGAGCCATGTTCTTCTGCGCGCCGGCGTAGATGATGCCGTATTTGGACACATCCACGGGCATGGACAGGATGTCGGAGGACATGTCGCACACCAGGGGCACGTCACCGGTCTCAGGCACATAGTCCCACTCGGTGCCGTAGACGGTGTTGTTGGCGCAGTAATAGAAATAGCTGGCCTGGGGATCCAGCTGGATCTGCTCCTGGCGGGGGATATAGCTGTGGTCCCGGTCGGCGGAGGAGACGGCCAGATTGATCTGACCATACTTCTGGGCCTCCTTGTAGGCCAGATTGGAGAAGTTGCCGGTAACGGCGTAGTCGGCCTTTCCGGTCTTTCCGATCAGGTTCAGGGGGATGGCGGAGAACTGGCCGGTGGCACCGGTCTGGAGGAACAGGATCTGGTACTCATCCGGCACCTTCAGCAGACGGCGCAGCTTATCCTGGGCCTCCTGGAAGATCTGGAGAAAGACCTTTGAGCGGTGACTCATCTCCATCACGGACATCCCGGAACCCCGGTAGTTGGTGATTTCAGAGGCCGCACGCTCCAGGGCGGAGAGCGGGAGCATGGACGGTCCGGCGGAGAAATTGTAGACGCGCTGGTCGCTCATTTGGGAGGACCCCTTTCTTCAAAGTAATAAAATCCCCCACTCCACACAGCATGAGGAGTGGGGTACTTTTCATTATAGGAGGGTGGACAGAAGGTGTCAATATCCCAGGTTTGCAAAAAAGAGGCTGAAAGATGGAGAATCTTGCTCAGGTTTGCCAAGACAGCGGATTATTTCAGCAGATACTGGACCATCAGCAGCAGGCCGAAGCCGGGAGCGCCCAGAGTCCCAAGAACCAGGGCGTTCCAGGGATTGACCCCCAAAGTCACGCCGATCAGCCGCCCAGCCTGTGAGAACAGGGCCAGGACGGCCAGGCCCAGGCCCGAGCGCAGGATCAGTCTCAGCAGCCGGGCGGCCGGACGGCGCAGCAGGAGCAGAGCGGCACACAGCACCAGACCGGCCGCGCACCAGGCCAAATAACCGGGCAGGCCGCTCATGTGGCCCCCTCCAGTTCCTTGACCCGGCGCAGCAGATAGTTATAGCGGGCCTGGAGAGAGTTGATCTCAAAGACATAAGATTCGATCAGGTCTCCGTCGCTGGCGGAGTTGAAGCTGCCGTAGGCCTGTTGAATCTGGGTTCGGGTGCGGGACAGAGAGTCCATCAGGGCCAGCCGCTCCTCGTCCCTGGGGCCGCGGCGGGAGAACAGTTTGCGGGATGACTGGTTCATGGCGGATCGCTCCTTTTCGGTAGAGTGGCTGCTCCTAGTGTATGGATAGTCTGGACAAATATTCCAGTGTTTAACCGAAAGGGGGCAAAAACCGGCCCGCGCCTGGGCGCGGGCCGGTGGGATTCAACGATTGACGAAAGCCTGATCGTAGGTGTAGAGAACCATGGCCATTTGTCCCCGGGTGACGTCGGCGCTGGGGTTGAGTTCCGTGTCCGGGGGAATGGGGAGCAGGCCGTAGGCCAGCGCCCACTCCACCCCCTGCCGGGCCCAGATGGAGACGTTCTCGCCCCCCGCGACCGAGGAGAGATCGGCGGTCTGCTGGGTGGGGGCCCCGGTGTGGCGGGCGTACTGATAGAGAATGAGCGCCATCTGCTGCTGGGACAGCGGCGTGTCGGGGGAAAACAGGTTGGGGGACAAGCCGGTCATGATCCCGTTCTGATAGCACCAGGAGACCGCGTCATAGTACCAGGCGTCCGGGTCCACGTCGGAGAAGGAGCACCCGGTTGCGGACAGAGAGCCGCCCAGCCGCCACAGAATCTGGGCCAGCTGAGCCCGTGTAAAGGAGCCGTCGGGCTGGAAGGTGTCCCCGTCGATCCCGGCAAAATACCCCTGGGCCAGAACGTATTCCACCGCGCTGTAATAGGGGGCGTCGGGAGAGACGTCGGTCGGCATGATCACCTGGCCGTACAGCCGAAGGTAGTAGGACAGCACCTGCTCCGTCCCGTCGGAGGAGGCGCGGCGCAGATTGATCACGCACAGCGAATCGGCGGACTTGATCTCCTGGGAGTCCAGGCCAAGCAGTTCAGCCCGGGCCTGCACCTCCTGCTGACCGCCCTCCAGCAGAGCCTGCGCGGAGAGAATATAGGTCCGGCCCGAGACCAGGGAGCGGGACTGCCGGCCGGAGGAGGTAAAGATCTGGGGGGTCAGCTCGTCCCAGACAGAATCCTCACGCCCCTCCAGCTGCTCGTAAACTCCGTCTCCGTTCAGGTCGGTGAGATAGTCCGCCGTTACAGAGACGCCGCTGTCCTTGGGCTGGATGTAGAAGCTGGCGTCCTGGGTAACCCGGTTCAGGGCGCAGGTCAGCTCCGCCAGGGCGCCGGACTGATACTGGTCGGTTCCGTCCAGAGTGTAGTGCTGAATCTGGATGTCCTCCTGCAGCACGTCCATCTGGGCGGCATCGATCAGAAAATCGCAGAAGGTCAGCTCCGACTGAGCACAGACGGGGACCGCCCCCGCCGCCAGCACAAGCAGGGCGGCCAGCAGCCGTTTGAGTTTTTTCATGATGGGGACCCCCTTTCCGGCTCCAGCAGAGCTGGAAGCGGCATGTGCTTATGCCAACATTATAGCCGCCATGGGCGGATTTGGCAAGAAAAACTGGGCGGGAAAAATTTGCAAAAAAGGTCCTACGCTCCCTCGTCGGAGGGACCGCAGAGGGGAAGATCGTCGGCGTTCCAGACATAGCCGAGCTCAGACAGCTCCCGATCCGTGTAAAACAGGAGATTCTCGTCTGAGAGGGCGGACAAGTCCAGATGCCGCCATCCGTCTCCGGTCTGCACCACGTTCCAGAAGTGGGGCTGCCCGTTCCAGGTTCCCCGGGCTACCCGGCAGGACAGCTCCAGCCTCTGACACAGGGCGGCCAGAGCCAGAGAAAAGCCCTCGCTGTCGGCGCTTCCGGTCTCCAGCAGGTCGTAGGCGGTGCTTCCGCCCTCGGGGTCATAGGTGCCGGAGGACAGCACGCTTCGGGCGGCGGCAAACAGCAGGGAATCCCCCACCCGGTCGGCCAGAGGGGCGGTCAGCTCCTCCAGCCAGAGCTCCACCCGCTGTTTCCGCCGCTCCAGTTCGGAGCGCTCCATCGGGTAGGTGAGCAGGATCTCCACAATGCGCTGCTGTCCGCTGTCCGGATAGACCTCGATGTGCAGCTCGGGCATGCCCAGGGCGCTGACCGGCGTGCTGTAGTAGGCCTGTGCGGCCAGCTCCCGAATGAAGTCCTCATCTCCGTCAAAGTAGCTGATGCGGAGCACGCACTCCGTGTCGAAGGAGGTAAGAACAGAGGCCAGCTCGGTGCGGATGGCTGTGACGCCGGTGGCCTGAACGATGGAGCTGATCTGCTCCGGTGTGCGGCGGTAGGTGAGGGCCACCTGAGCCTCGTCATACGTGACCAGAGACGTGATGCTGTATTTGATGTGCTCCACCGCGTAGGCCCCCAGAGGGTCCTCCTGGACCACTTCCAGACAGGCGGCTTCCAGCTCGCTCTCCACCTCCTCCGAATCCAGATACAGGCGGATGGTTCCCTCCTGGGCCCCGGCGTTGATCAGGTAGATCAGGGCGTTGACCAGCTCCTGATAGCTGTTTGCCCGGAGCACCGACGGGTCTCCTTCTGCAGTGGGGGCGGAGTTGTGGGGGGTGATGCTGGTGTAGTTTCGTTCCAGCAGGGTGGAGCATCCGGTGAGGGTCAGAGCGGCGGCGGTGGTCAGAGCAACCAGGGCCGCTTTGGAAAGGTTCATGGGATCCCTCCTGTTCCGGGCGGCAGATCAATAACCCAGGGGCTGATCCACCAGGATTACTTCCATCTGCTCCACGCCGGTGGGCTTTTCCCACAGCACGGTCAGGGCCCGGCAGATGCGGTCGGGGCTCTGGCAGTCATAGCAGCGGTCTCCTTTGGCGGCGCAGGGAGTCTGTTTGCCCAGCCGCTGGGCGTTTTTGGGAGAGGCGATGTTTCGGGCCCGCCACAGGGCGGCGTCATAGTCGGGGGCGATCTTGTTGGAGCCCACGACGAAATAGACCCGCCGGTGCCCATAAATGGTGGAGGCCACCCGGTTTCCGGCCCCATCGATATTGATCAGCTCTCCGGTTTCAGCCAGACCGTTGACCGAGGAGAGGTAGACCTGAGTCTGGGCCGCCTCCTCCAGGCTGCCCCCCTCCCAATGCCACACCGCCCGGTTATGGGAGGCCAGCCGGTCATACAGGCCCAGCTCCTTGATGGTCATGGAGCCGCCTATGGCGACGGTTGTCTGGTCGATCTGGCCGTCCAGATAGTCGGCGGCCTCCTGCGCGGTGGCGAAGCGGCGGACCTGATACCCTCGCCGCTTCAGATTTTCCATCAGTTTGGTCCAGTCTGTCATGGGACCCAGCCTCCTTTGAAAATTGAAATCGCGGTCCGGCCGCCTCCCGGGATGAGAGACCAGGCCGTCCGGTCAGATGTCGTTTTGCTGATAGCGCCGGAAGCCCAGCCCCAGTACCTCGTGGGCGTTGCACACGATCAGAAAGGCGTCCGGGTCCAGCTGGTGGACCAGCTGTTTCAGAGAGACGATCTGCTTCTGCTTGAAGGCGCACATGAGCACCTGTTTTTCCTCGCCGGAATAGCCGCCCTCTCCGTGGAGGATGGTCACGCCTCGGTCCAGCAGCCGGTCGATGGTTTCCACCATGGGCCGGGGGTTCGTGGTAATGATGTAGGCCACTTTGGCCGTATCCATGCCGTAAAGCACCGTATCCGTCACATAGGCGCACACCACCTGGGCGATAAAGCCGTACAGGGCGGTGGTCAGATTTCCGAAGGCCAGCGCCACCAGCACCACCACAGCCGTGTCAATGATCAGCAGCAGCTTCCCCATGGGGATCCAGGCCAGCTTCAGCTTGAGCAGGCGGGCGATCAGATCGGTGCCGCCGGTAGTTGCTCCCTGGGCGAAAATCAGCCCCAGGGACAGGCCGATGGCCGCCCCGCCGCACACGGCGGCCAGCATCTGGTCCATGGGCTGAAATTCGAAAAACAGTGGGATGACGTCAACAGCCACAGAGGACAGCGCCATGGAATAGAGGGAGGTGATGAGCAGGTGTCCGCCGAGCAGTTTCCACCCCAGGATGAACAGGGGAATGTTGGCGACCAGCACGAACGTGCCGATGGGGATGACAGGGAGAAAGGCGTTGACCACCTGGCCCACACCGGTAATGCCGCCATAGCCGATGAGATTGGGGGCATAGAACCAGTCAAAGGCAAAGCCGTACAGGATGGACCCGACGGTGATCCAGAAATAGCACTTCAGCGTGCGGGACGGATTCATAACGGACGCACCTCCCGATCATAATATGTGTTACAACAGGGTCATCTGCTCCTCTCCCCGGTCCTCCTCCTTCAGCAGGGCGCCGGAAACAGGCAGAGACCGGGCCCGGTAGCGGGCGGGGTTGACAATGGAAGTCTGGTTCAGCGGAAGAACCTTCTCCACATGGTACTTGGGCTTCAGCGTCATGACATTGACGCCCTGGGTGGATCGGGTGGTCTTGGGGTTCAGGCTGGCGGTGTGGAAGATCATGCAGCGGCCCTCGCTGGAGATGACCGCCGCCTCAAAGTCCTCGCCCAGCAGGAAGGCGGAGACCAGAGGGGATTTGTCGGAATATGCCCCGGTGAGCTTTTTCCGCCGGGTCTGAGTCTGATAGGCGCTCAGCTCCACCCGGGCCGCCTTGCCGTTTTCGAAAAAGAACAGCAGCTGCCCGGTGTAGTCCCCGGGAATGCAGGCCCACACCACCCGCTCCTCGGGGTCCATGGCCAGTTTGGTGGGCAGATAGTCCCCCAGCGCGCTGGCCTTGGTGTCCTCGAAGTCGCTGAATCGGGTTTTATAGCACTGCTGCTTGTCGGTGAACACCAGCAGCTCGTCCCGGTTGGTCCCCTCCCAGCTGAGGAAGGGGCCGTCCCCCTCCTTGTACTTCTGGTCGCTGGCCATGCGCAGGGACTGCAGGGTGATTTTTTTGAAGTATCCCTCCCGGGACAGGAACGCATTCACCGGATAGTCGGGCGTCTCGTCCTCCTCTTCCTGGTCCTGCTCCTCCCGGGCGTCATAGAGAATCTCGGTGCGGCGGGGAAGGGCGTACTTCTCCTTGACCTGCCGCAGCTCGCCCACGATGAGCTCCCGGACGCGGCGGGGGGAGTTCACCGTATCCTCCAGGTCGGCGATTTCCGCCTCCAGGGTCTCCACTTCCTGGGTGCGCTTGAGGATATACTCCTTGTTGATATTGCGCAGGCGGATGTCGGCCACATACTCGGCCTGGATCTGGTCGATGCCGAAGCCGATCATCAGATTGGGGATGACCTCGGCGTCCTCCTCGGTCTCCCGGATGATCCGGATGGCCCGGTCAATGTCCAGCAGAATGCGCTGCAGTCCCTTGAGCAGGTGGAGCTTCTCCTTCTTCTTTTTGATGGAGAAATAAACCCGCCGCCGCACCGACTCCATCCGCCAGGCCACCCACTCCTCCAGGATCTCCCGCACCCCCATCACCCGGGGCATGCCGGCGATCAGAATGTTGAAGTTGCAGGACTGACTGTCCTGCAGGGGGGTGAGGCGGAACAGCTTCTGCATCAGCTTGTCCGGGTCGGTGCCCCGCTTCAGGTCGATGGTCAGCTTCAGGCCGGACAGGTCGGTCTCATCCCGCATGTCGGCGATTTCCTTCACCTTGCCCGCCTTGATCAGTTCGGTCACCTTGTCGATGATGGCCTCGCTGGTGGTGGAGTAGGGAATTTCATAGACCTCGATGAGATTGTCCTCTTTATTGTACCGCCATTTGGCGCGCACCTTGAAGGAACCCCGCCCGGTGCGGTAAATCTCCTCCAGGGCGGCCGGGTCATAGAGCAGCTGGCCGCCGGTGGGCAGATCGGGGGCCTTCA